>JALZVK010000031.1 GCA_023301005.1 Saprospiraceae bacterium
CCTTTTTCATTTTCCGCCATCAAAATCATTCCTTGCGATTCGACACCTCTCATTTTTCGAGGAGCGAGATTCGCCACTACAAGAACTTGCTGACCGATGATATCTTCAGGTTTGTAGAATTTAGCGATACCTGAAATGACAGTTCGTTGTTCGAAGCCAAGGTCAACTTTGATAAGAAGGAGTTTATCAGCCTTCTTCATTTTTTCAGCTTCGATAATAGTTCCAGTTCGAATATCGAGTTTAGTAAAATCATCGAAAGTGATTTCATCTTTTACGGGTGCACGTTCGGAAGCTTTCTTAGCTTCGAGTGCAGCAGCTAGTTTTGCTTTTTCAGCATTGATGAGTTCTAAGCGAGAAGTATCTTTTTTATCATTTATTTTTGCAAATAATAATTGAGGTTCACCAATCTTACTACCTGCTTCTAACAATGCTTCTCCATTTTGTAAACGAATTAAAATTTCTTTTAAATCTCCATTTTGTACAACTGGCAAATTCAATATGTTTTGAATTTTATCAGAAGAAAATGGTAAAAATGGTTTTGACAAAACACCTAATAATGCAACGACTTGCAAACTCACCAACATCGTTTCTTTAATCTTATCACTCTCTGGTTCTGTTTTATAAATCGTCCACGGCGACGCATCTTGCAAATAAGCATTTCCCCAACTTGATATTTCCATCAAAGTACTGATAGCAGGTTTGAATTGATAATTTTCAATCTCTTGACATAATCGAATCGTCAAAGTTTCCACCTCTGCGAATACATTTTTTAAATCAACATCGACAGAAGGTACTTTTCCATCAAAATATTTATTCGTCAAAACAACTACTCGATTAATAAAATTTCCAACATTCGCCACCAACTCATTATCATGAAAATCAACAAACTCATCCCACTTAAAATCACTATCTCGATTTTCAGGCATGTTACGAATCAATGCATAACGCAAGGCATCTTCCTTGTTTTCAAAATTCTCAAATGTTCTTAAATATTCATCTTGCTCGATTCCCCAACCTCTAGATTTAGAAAATTTGTCTCCTTCAAAATTTAAAAATTGATTCGCAGGAACATTGACAGGTAAGTTATATTCGCCATGCGCTTTGAGCATCGCAGGGAAAACAATACAATGAAAAACGATATTATCTTTTCCAATAAAATGAACGAGTTCCGCATCATCGCTCTTCCAATAGTCTTCCCAATTTTTTCCATTTTCAGCAGCCCATTGTTTGGTCGAAGAGATATAACCAATCGGCGCATCAAACCATACATATAGAACTTTCCCTTCCGCACCTTCGACTGGAACAGGAATTCCCCAATCCAAATCACGCGTAATCGAACGAGGAAGCAAACCTGAATTTAACCATGACAAACATTGTCCTGTAACATGATTTTTCCAAGCTTTAGGACTGTGATGAGGTTGCCCATCGAGTGTTCCATTTTCAATCCATTCCCGAAGCCAAGCTTCGTGTTTGTCTAATTTAAAATACCAATGCTTAGTTGTTTTTAAAATTGGTTTGTTACCACTTAGCGTAGAAACAGGATTGATAAGTTCGGTAGGATCGAGGTCTTTTCCGCATTTTTCGCATTGGTCGCCATGCGCATTATCATGGTTACAATTTGGGCAAGTTCCTTTGATATAT
Organism: Saprospiraceae bacterium; assembly: GCA_023301005.1. GTDB lineage: Bacteria > Bacteroidota > Bacteroidia > Chitinophagales > Saprospiraceae > CAJQQY01. Next base: position 1,642 of record JALZVK010000031.1, read on the forward strand.
CTATCTGCTAAAAACTGATTGAATCCTTCATCGTAATATTGCTCTGACTCTTTTTCTTCAAACTCTCCACCTTTCTCAATTAGTTTTTTAAAAAAATCTTGCGCTGTCTCATGGTGCAACGCCGCACTTGTTCGATGATAATAATCGAAAGAGATACCTAATTTTTCAAAAGTCGTTTTAAAAAGTTCGTGGTACTTATCAATTATCTCTTGAGGAGTGATGCCTTCTCTTTTAGCACGTAAAGTGATAGCTGCACCATTCTCATCTGATCCACAAATGTAGGCAACATCTTTCCCCTGCAATCGCAAGTAACGAACATATATATCGGCTGGTAAGTAAGCCCCCGCAAGGTGTCCAAGGTGTAATTCGCCATTGGCATAAGGTAGTGCGGAGGTAACTAAATATCTTTTTGGATTTGACATGTTTCTAATTTTTTTTAAAATAGGTTGCGAATATAAGTAAAAAGGAAACAATAAATTAGGTCAAACGAGCATACCTTTTTTGAATATCGAATATCCAACAAGGAATTTAGAATGTCGAAGTTTGACGAATAATCTTGAATACTGAATGATTCAGTATTCTTTTTTTATTTAAATTAAATGTCAAAATCATAATTAAAGTTCCCCTACCCTTTTCTAAGAAATGATTTCGATGAAACTTTACATTAATCAATAATGTTGTTACTTTTGCAGTCGCTCCAAACAAAAGAGTTTGGAAACTAAATGTCGAGTGAAATATTATTCATTATTAATTATTTCATTCTTCATTACAAAGGGGCTGACTGGAATCGACAGGAAAGATTATCTGTTAGTAAGCATGTCGGAGCAAAATTACTTACTCCGTAACAAATAGTAATTAACAACTTTTACATGGCAATCATAGATTAGCCATGGCTGCGTAATTCTAGGAATTACAAAGCCTTTGTGCCGTACGCTTGACGCCTAATACACAGCGCTCCGCACATCATACCCGCTCGAAAGAGCACTTAGGCTAGCGGATTAGGGGACCTCCACTATGAAGCGAAATTTATGGAGGATAAGGTGATAACATTGGTTGGTTTCTTCCTGGTTATGACTCGAAAAATGAATAGAAAATAAGCATGTAGAAAGTTCTCAGAAGCTTTGTCTGGACCCGGGTTCAACTCCCGGCAGCTCCACTCCATTTTCGCAACGTGTTGACTGCCAACACGTTGCGTCAAATTTAAAATTAAAAAACCTACCTGAGCCAGCATTTGAGCCAATTCTGGCGTTTTCCCTAAAACTATTTC
>JALZVK010000032.1 GCA_023301005.1 Saprospiraceae bacterium
GATCCAATTTGGCGCGATTTTGCATTTTCAAAATCGTGACAAATTGACTCAAAGAATCAATCTAATATTGAAGGAGTAAATTAAATATGAGATTGCAGTGTAAAATTTTGTTTGACCTATTTTTCCTGTTCACACAAACCAACTTTGAACAAAAGACAAGTCCATAGTAGGTAAATGGAATATAGAAATCACAAAAAATGGAATGCAATTATCATCCAGGCTAGATGTAAAATTATCAGATCTCCAACAGCATTCCCCTCATCCAGAAAAGCGATACAAATCTTGCAAAAGTGCTTAAATAAGAATTTTATCACCCTAATTTTTGCTTAAAATGGAAAAACATACAAAACAAGATCAACTAATTGACTCTATTTTGTGTTTGGGCTCTTGAAATCAAATGGTCTGATCGATATTATGAAAAACCAAAAGAGCTAAAAAGCTTAATCAAATTTTGCCAGGAAAATAATATCAAGACTCCGATTGTTACGTCAATAAGTAAAGAAGGAGAAATAGAATATGCAGACGTTCATTTTCAATTTTTGCCATCATCATCATACGCTTACACCGTCGGAAAAAATACGCTTGATATTAAAATAAATAAATAACTATTGGCATCCCCATCATCCAAAATCAAATCATCCCCGGCATCCCTGGCCTCGATAGAGTTAAAATTCAAATAGCCTAGCTCTTTCCTAAAATAAAACGGGGAAGAAAGTGGCTTGCTAAGCTAAAAGCATCAAAATTATTAAATGTAAGTACATAAATTTTTGAAATTCGATAACTCCTTTTTACTTTAGGGTACCTCCAGTCAAGATGGAAGCAAATAGAGGTACTCTTTAGTTAGAGTTAATACTACAAATTGAACTAAATTCTAAATTTCAACAAATGAAAACAATTCTGAAGTTAGCCATTGGATGCCTATTCCTTATTAGTTGTTCTGCTACAAACAAAATAAAGGAAAGCGCTACTCAAAATGAATATTTTGAAGGAACAGTCACCTACAAAACCTCATCCGTTAGACCCGAAATGATACCTGAAAAAGATTGGAACGAACGAATCAAAGAAATCTTTGGTGATCAAGGTTATATGCTTCAAAAGAACTATTACAAACCCAATCAATTTGCATCTGAAATTAACACTGGATTAGCAAAAGGAAAGCAAGTTTACAATCCGATTGATAGTTTGCACTATGGTTGGCAATTAAATACTGAAGTAGTTCAGACGGAAGATAAAAGGATAGAATCTTTTGTCAAAATTAAGGAGGTTATTAAGCTTGATACAACAGCTATGATAAGTAATATCGAATGCAAGGCTGCTCGGGTGAATTTATCATTAGGATATGCACTAGTTTGGTACCATCCAGAAATACTAAAGTTTAAAGCAAATGAATATGTTGGCGTACTATTTCAAAACAAAACTATCCAAGAAATTGGGAGATTACCCATAAAAATTGAAGTCCCTGGCATGCTAGAGATCCAGATGGTAGAATATAGCGAAGAGAAACTGGACGATGAAATTTTTAAAATTCCAGAGTTTAAATAAATCAAAAAATGATTGAATTTGCTTTTAATCTAGGAGTATGGTTACAACTTGAATAAAGAAAAAAGCAAGCAGAATTATTTTTGTAATATTAGATAGACGTTTAAGCGTAATATGTGCAATAGTGATTTTGAATTGTGTGAAATCAAGGATACATCTCAGATTCATGTCGATTTCCTTTAATTTGCCTATCTTGTTTTTATTAATTGTATAAATGGAAAGATTAAATATAGTAAGAGGAGATATCAAAAATAAACCAGTTTCATCAGGTTTATTGGCAGAATATTTTGAATCAATTGCGGATTCGTTGGAAGGCACATTATACCTTGGGTATCCTATTATTGGAACATCACAAGGAGGTTTTCAAATTGATGCTTTATTAGTTTCTAAACAGAAAGGGATATTTGTTTTTGATATAAAAGAAGGTGCCGATAATACAATTAAGTATAAAGATGTACAAGATGATAATTATAACAAATTGCAATCAAAATTAATACAGCATAATGACCTTACAAGTAAAAGAAAATTAGGATTTGAAATTAATACAGTTACTTATGCGCCAGCATGGTCAAATGTTAATGATCTTGAGCAAGATTATCCAATTGTAACTTCAAATGAGGAACTGAAACAATACATTGAGGACGTTGGCTCAGATATAGAACCAATATTCAATAGTTTATTGTCAGTAATCCAATCAATCACATCAATACGGAAAGGTCTTTCAAGAGGTTATGTAGTAAAGCCAGATTCACGGGGGTTCAAATTAAAAAAACTTGAAGAGTCCATTGCAAACCTTGACAGGCAACAGAGTTCAGCTGTTATAGAAACAGTGCAAGGAGTCCAAAGGATTAGAGGTCTAGCTGGATCTGGCAAAACAATAATTCTTGCTTTGAAAGTCGCCTACCTTCATGCAAAAAATCCAACTTGGAAAATAGGAGTTACTTTCAATACTAGATCTCTAAAAGCGCAATTTAAAAATTTCATAAGACTGTTTAGCTATGAACATACAGCTGAAGAACCAAATTGGGATAAAATTGACATAATTCATGCTTGGGGATCAAGTAATACGGATGGGATTTATTTGAATATTTGTAAAGACCATAATGTAGAATTCTTAGATTTTTCTAAAGCTAAAAAGCTTACAACTACTTATGGGAAGGAATTTGACAAAGTTTGTGAAAAGGCTTTATCCGAAATTGATGATTTTCAATCCAAATATGACTTAATTGTTATTGATGAAGCTCAGGATTTTTCGAAAGAGTTTCTAATTATGTGCTATAATATCCTGAATGAACCTAAGCGATTAGTTTATGCATATGATGAATTACAAAGCTTAAATGCAAAAACAATGCTTTCACCTGAATCTATATTTGGAAATAAAGAAAATGGAAACCCTAAGGTTACTCTAAAGAATGAAACAAATAGACCAAAACAAGATATCATTTTATACAAATGTTATAGAAATTCGCTAGAAATTTTAACTTCTGCTCATGCGTTAGGATTCGGTATATATAGAAATGAGTTAGTCCAAATGTTTGAGAACTCTGTTCTTTGGAAAGAAATAGGATACAAATCTGAAGATGGAGATATTGCGGAAGGAGTCAACGTTACCCTTAAAAGAGATAATGATTCAAGTCCTGAATTTTTATCAAACCATTCTGAAATTGATGACCTTCTACAGTTCAAGTCATTTGCTACTAATGAACAACAAGTAGAATTCGTTGTGAATGATATTTTAAATAACATTAAAAATGAAGAACTATTACCAAGCGATATAATTGTTATTAATCCGAATCCACTTAGAACTAAAAATGTTGTTGGTTTATTCAGAAAAAAACTTTATGATCTTGGAATTAATTCAACACTTGCTGGAGTCTCCTCATCTCCAGATGTATTTTTTATTTCAGATTCAGTCACCTTTACTGGAATATACAGGGCTAAAGGGAATGAGGCGGCAATGGTTTATGTTATTAATTCCCAATACTGTTATGATGGATGGGAGCTGGCAAAAAAGAGAAACATTCTGTTTACAGCTATGACTAGAAGTAAAGCATGGGTTAGGGTGTGTGGATACGGAATAAAAATGAATGCTTTAGAAACAGAATATAAAAAAATAAAAAACAATAATTTTAAACTCATTTTTAAATATCCGACTGCAGAAGAGAGAAAACATATGAATGTTGTAAATAGAGATATGTCGATTTATGAAATGAAGAAGATTGAAAAAAATAATAAGAGTATTCAGCAGGTTTTAGAAGATTTAAAAAGTGGCGATATTCAAAAAGAAGATCTTCCAAAAGATTTGATTGAGGAAATTCGAAAAATGCTTGATTGATGAAAGCGGAAATACTTTCTCAAATAAGAAACATCACGTCTAGTTTAATTGGAATGAGCTTATCAGAAGAGCAGACTTTTCCTTCAGATCGTAATGGAAAGGTTTATATCTCTGGTTCTCATGATCTATCAATTGCTTTAAAGAACATCCCATATTCTGATATTTATAATATTCTAGAGAAGGATAAAAATTTTAATGTTAAAATGATTGATGGTGCTTTGATTCAAATCATGTACACATTCAATAATGAAGAACTACTGAAATACAGAATGGCGTTTTTTCCATCCCCTTATCTTGTGAAGTATCAAAATAATCCTCAATTATATTTGGAAGATTCAATTTTTTCAAATATTCTGTCAGAGAATATAGTTCCAACTCCAATTAGATTTGATTATGATCCAAGTTCGCACAATGATCCAGATCATCCAGTATGCCACGTCACGATCGGGCAATATAAGAGCTGTAGAATTCCAGTATCAAAAATTATTACACCTAATATTTTCATTGATTTTATTTTAAGAAACTTTTACAATACTAGTACTTATAAATTTACGGATGAAATTTCATATAATTCTTTCATTGCAATGGAAACTACAATTACTGAAAATGAAAGTAGACTTCTGCATTTTCACATTACGAAGAATCAGGGTTAATAAAAGAAACACCAATTGACCTTTAAAGAAAAAATAGCGGATTATGTACTTGGAAACAGAATTTCAAGTCAATTCCCTGACATCGCAATTAGTGGCTTAGAAGAAGACCTTAAATCTGAATCTTTATTGATTTTGGCGGGGATGAGCAATAATGATAACTGCTTTGAACTCGTACAATATTTTAATCAAATGCTTGAAGAACTTGGAATAGAACTACCAAGCAAACTTGAGGCAGCTAACGTGTTAATTTCTCTTTATTTGAACAAAATGTTGGATGATCCAGGGAATGGATTTATTTTAATGACTAAAATTAAAAATGAAATTTACCACGCAAATGAATGGACTCAAACTAATCCTGAACTAAAAAAGAAATTTGTAGGTGAAGAACTTGGATTACAACATTTGTATACTTGGTATCGTGAGCTTCAAGATTTTAGTGATGGAAGCATGCTGCATTATTACAATGATTTGCCACCGCAGGAACAGAAAAAGAAATTTGAAATCCACTTGATAGAGGAAGCAATGAACTGGTTGAAACTAAAAAGAAAAAACACATAACACTGTGTAAAGCGCATTTTACGCTAACCGATATGAATCAGTAGAACAAAAATAAAATGGGATTTTCAAGAGAAATAGTATTACGTCAAAATCCGAACTACAAAAGTTCTCAAATTGAATTGTTGTATAATTCACTGGTCAAAGGAGACTTTCATCCCTTTGATGATAGTGGATTTGTTCATTTTAAAATTGACAACGAAGAAATCTCAAGTTTACCAGCAGATGACAAAGGCTTGAATGAACAAACAAAGGCAATAAAGAATGCTCAAGAGAATAATCTTCCAATTTCAATTCAATTTACTCATAAAATAAACCAAAGAAACATTACTCTAATTAATCGAGGTGATGAATACAGATTTCATTTGGAAATTAGAACATCAGATGATCAATTTAAACTATTCTATGAATTCTATGATTCATTAAAGAAAAGTATACCAATGGAATTCCATAAAAATAGAATTGATTGGATAAGCAACTACAATGAAGAAGTCATAAGATGTGAAACAGATATGCACCATGAAGGAGTTTTAATTTTATGTTCCTCTAATAGGCTTAAAGAATACTATAAAGACAAAGAATACAATTATGACTATCCAAATGGACTTTCAGATTTACTTAGACAAAAAAGATTAATTGCAATTGATTCTAAAGACTATCAATACAGTACAATTTTAGAAAGAGAAAAGATTACAGAATGGAGCTTTGGGTATTATAATTCGATAGACTTCACTGATAATGATGAACTTCTTATCTTGCATTATGGTGATTTCACCATGATTTGCGATAATCATAATGGAGACTATAAATCGTATGGGTGGAAGCATATAATTGCACTTCCTATTGAAAAAGAAAAAGAGCAAGTCATGCTAATTGCGAAACCGAAAGAAGACATTGATAAACGAGTTGTGATTCAATTCACAAATACTAACAGACGACAGAATAAAAACAATTGGATCGAATACGAAGGGATACCGACACATAACAAGTGGTCATGATGAAAGAATTTCATTCGTTATTCATCCACAGAGCCGATCCGATCTCTACCAGAAAAAATTAAAAAGTGAAACACAAAAAGTTATCTGAGAAGTATAGAAAATGGGTAATTAAATACTACTCAGATAGATTTTCCAAAGCAGTTTATCTTATATGGTTAACGGACGTTTCAGATAAAGAACTACAGGACAAAATTTTAACAACAAAATACGACAAAATAATAATAGCAAAAACTCATAAAAAGTTGATAAAGAGGGTGCTTGAAAGCGAAATAGAATATCCAGATTGCGAAAGTTTGAGAAAATGGCTTGTAGCAAGTTCGAGCTGCAAAAAGATAAGCTCAACAAAATATGACTTGCGTAAAATTGAAAGTAAAATATTGTCGGATCAATTAAAAGCAAAAGATATAGAAGAAATTGTTAACTTCATCAACTTATTTGAAGATTACAAGATTCAGATTGGAGAGGAAAAATCAAGAACTAAAAAACTTAATAAAATCTGGAATTACTTTTATGACCAAATATTCTTTTTGAATTTCAAAAAGGTTCAACAGAAGAAACACACTCGAAGTAAGCTTAGTATTAGTAATGAAAAATTACATAAAGAGTTTTCTTCAATAATTGAACAGTTTGAAAGCAGGTTTGAATTCATAAAAAAGAATTAAAGTCAGTAGAAAATACTGCATATTTATGCCAGAGTCGCCGAACGGCAGACTCCGTCAGGTATACTAACCATTGTACATAATGTGGAAAATAAGAAAATGCTGGATTCAAAAAATGACAAATTATATCCGATTCTAAATCTCCATTTAGTCTTAAGTGTAAAAGAT
>JALZVK010000033.1 GCA_023301005.1 Saprospiraceae bacterium
GTTGATTTGATGAAAGTGGAGTGGAATTATTTTGGGAGGAATGATTGGGTTTTGGATTATGATAGAAATATCAAAAATATAAAAGGTAAAAATTAAGAGGTTTAAAGTGGATTTATAAAGTTGCCAAAAGATAGTAGCGATTGGGTATTTATATACTCTACCCGATGGTTTTTTATATGCCGTTCCTCTGGAACTCGAAATCATAATTTTATGATATTACTTCTACCGATATGCCGTCCCTCTGGGACTTATTATTTTTTTAAAGTCCCAGAGGGACGAAATATTGGTAGAAATATTTATAATAAATAAAACGAAAAGTCCCAGAGGGACGACATTTAAAATCATCGAGTAGAGTAGTATTTATAGCACCGCCTTTCAAGGCGGTGAACAAAAAAACAAGAGAAGGCTTTAGCCATACACAAAGATATATGTAAGGCTAAAGCCTTCTCTATTTTTGTTTTCCCCCACGTTAAAACGTGGGGCTATTATTTTCATTAAATTAAACTTTTCTACTTTCTCAAAGCAACTACATAAAATCATTTTGAGCAGATTAAGAACCTATTTAAACATAATCCCCTACCCCATTTTTTGCCAAAGAATTGCTAAAGAATACTCCTATATTTTAATCCTTTCCATTTAACCAAACAACTTCCAATATTCCTCGTTATATTTGCAAAGCCTTCCTAAAACCAATCCTATTAACTTACTTTTTTAAAACTTTATAAATATGTACACCACAACTATAATTATTGCTATACTTGCTTGTGTCATTGGTTTCTTCATTGGAAAATACTACAGAACTAGTAGTGATACGAACTGGAAAGAGGAATTTGAAAATTCTAGTAAAGAGTTAAAGTCTGTTTCTAAAAAAAATAAAAAATCTCAAAAAACTATTCATCAATTGGAAAACCAAAAGTCTGGTTTACAAGAAAAAATTGATTCACTTGAAGCGAAATATCTTCCTATCACGGAAGATCTAAATGCTCAAATTAATACTGCTAAAACTGACTTGGAGGCGAAGCAAAAAGAAATTGATAAATTGACTTCCGATAACGAGTACACTTCTCGTCAACTCGAAAAACTAAAAAAAGAGCATAAACGATTTCAAGAAAAATATGCTTCTGACTTAAGCGATAGTAAAGGTTGGGCGCACAAACAAGACCGACTTAACAATGAAATTACGGAACTAAGAAATAGAATCACTAAACAAAAAACTGAAGCTAAAGAACTTAAAGCTAAACTAGAAGCTCAAAAAGAAAGAATGCAAGAGGTGAGTAAATTTGCTCAGGAATTTAGAAATATGAAAGCGACGAATCGGAAGTTGACTAAAGACCTTGATTACTGGGAAAAGAAACATTATGATACTCACCATGAGTTAGCTTCGACGCTAAAAAATATTGAAACTTTAAAGGCTGAACATGAGGAACTTATTCTAAGAATGAAAGGTGGACAAATTCAGCAGCAAAATATGATGAAGAAAATTGAGGAGTATAAAACGAAGTTTGTAAATGTGAATAATCTTTATCACGAATTGAAAGCGCAGGTGAATTAATTTAGAAAAGAGAGGAGGGAAAAGAGAGGAGAGACATTAAACATATTTTAAATAAAGAGTCCCGAATTTTGGTAAGTCCAGAATTCGGGATTTCTTTATTTTTTTGACCGTAGAACATTAAGGTCTGGTTAAATTTTTATTCTACTTCTTTTCTTACCTTTTTCCCATTTTCAATAAAATACTTAAAGTGTGCATTTAATGTTTTTGAAGATAACAATACATTTTCAAAATCGAGAAATGTAGCATTTTCTATATTCAAAACTGGATCTCCTTTTTGTGATAGCACATCTGTAGTTGTGTTTGTTTTTTCTTCCTGTGTGTTATAATTATAATTAGTCGGTGTAGTTAATTCATTCGGAGAGTTAGATTTTTTAGTAACCGTTTTTACATGATTCTCTCCATTTGCTGAAGTAGTAATAGTAGTCGTAATCGTTATTGTAGTTTCTTGATTTTTAGAAGTATTGGAATTAATCTGATAGTCAATATTTTTATTTTCATCAGATGATAAAGTTGTTTTTTCTACCACTTTATTGTTCGCCAATTTAGACTTACTTCCAATTTTAGTTTTCGTAGCGGTATCATTTAATACGTAAGGGGAAGGAAATTTTAAAGGAATATTATTTTGTTGTAAAGCCTTTTCTTGATTTTGTAGAGTCTTTAGTTTTTGATTTTCAATTTGATTTTGACCTCTATTTTTTTTAGCATTATGAGATATTGGTTGTATATCGGATACGATAGGTTGGTTGTCCTGAATTATTTCATTTACATCAAAGAAGTCTAATCTTTTGATTAAATCAAAACACTTTTGAGTTGGAGAAAGATGATTTAACTTATTCAATTTTTCAATAACTACACTTGCTTCTTTTAGTCTAAAAGTTTGTTGTAAAATTACAGCTTGAAAAATATAATTATTTTTAATTTGGTCGATGCGTTGATCGTTTTTAGAAATAAGCGCGTCAATTCTTGAGGGTTGTTTTTCTAATTTATCAACTTCAGCATACCACTTTTCAACTTCCTTATCTACATTTTCTTTTTGTAATTTTCCGAGTGCTCTTTCATGGCTACCACTTCGATAAGCACTTAATGCCATTTGATATTTATCAGATGAATAATCAGGATTGACTACTGCCAACTCATGAGAATGCAATCTTACTAAACCTTCAATATCCTCAGCTAACTTCGGAATTAACAATTCAGCCTCATGAGCATTAGTTATATTTCTTCCTAGTTTTATTTCTATTTTTTTGACAGCATCAGTTGTTGCGGCACCTCCAAAAGCGATAAGTTCCAATAACTCATCTTTCTCATTTGATATACTTTGACTACCTAATATCGCAAGTGATTTTGATACATTTCTCACATATCCTTGTTCCGCTAAAAAGATTCTTAATCGAGGTTTTTTATCTATTAAAAAATAATGAACATCTCGATAATCGACTACCTCATATCCATCCTTCTCTACTTGAATAAGAACAGGTTCTCCTTCAAATTTCCCTTTAAGTTTAAATTTAAATTGTCCTTTCCTATCTGAATATACTTCATAATTTGAAGTGATAGGTTTTATTTTTACATCTTCTACAAATTGTATTTTTCCTTTTTCGGATTTGCTATTATGAAGCATTACTTGACCATTAATCTTTTTTATTTGAGAAAAAGAAAATTGGCTTAATAATATGAAAACAAATATTAGAGTGAATGTAAATATTGACTTGGGATACATAACCTTCTCGGGTTTTTAATGAAAAAAATATTTAAAAAAAAGGCTGCTTTGTTATGATCGAAAAATCTTAGAAATGCGAATTAAATTATTTAACTATATGCCAAATAATACAATCCTCTAGACATAAAGTCTTTACAAGATTTGTAAATCATTCTTTGATTAGAAATCAGAAAAACATGTTGGTTGGTTAAAAAAGAAGAAAGTTGTGTGGAAAGAAAGAATATCTTTCCTATAGACATATATTACGATTATTTATTATATTTTGTTTTGGTTTTTTGTATAGAATTTACAACTATTTAGAAGAGAAAAAAGAGAATAGAGATTAGAGACCTAAGTACTATAAGGATTCTCTCTTCCCTCAATATAATGTTATCTACTCTCGTTTCTAAATAGCAACTTATTTTTTTTCGATAAATCTTTTATCCTCATCATACAATCCTACTAGAATACTATTCCCATTTTTATCTACTCGAAGTCCTCCATACTTTGCTGGTTGAAATTTCTCTCTACTTCCCTCCTCAAAAAAATAAGAGTCTGCACCTATGCTCAATCCTCTCGTTTTCATGGAGTATTTAATAATCATTTCATCAGCATTCAATGGTTGAACATCTTTTTGAAATCTTACTTTTTGAGCAATTTTATATTCATCTAAATTCACTACACAATATCCAAATCTTGACAAACTAGTATCTCTTCTTGCCTCATTCGCTATCTGATAATTCAACCACATAAAATCACCTTGCATGATTGACCGAGGGTCAACTGGTGCCAACTCGAATAACATTAATGTGCCTTCGGCAAGTGTTTTTTCTTTTTTCAAAATTGACCAATTGATGTAGACAATTAAAAAAATAAGATTGAGTAAGATGATGATTTTATATCTGTTCATTGGTAGTTGTTTTAAAATTATTGAATATAAAATATCCTATCAAAAATAAAACACCTGTTCCCATCAGCACTATAGACTTTACTAATAGCGTCCAATTCAAATCATAATAAAATTGAATCATAAAATATAGCAAACCGACCACACCTAACACAATGCCTGTACGATGACCAATATGATAACTAGAAAATAATATCAACATCGCTCCACCAATTGCAGGTGCGTAAAAGGTAGGCAATAATAACAATGCACTTACGACAAATATCCCCCATCGGATTTTTTCATTTTCGACATTTAAACTTTCCATGATTTTATAGATAGCAAAAAAATTAGCTACTAAAATCACCATGAACGAAATCCATAAATATTCAAACCGAATATCATATTTCCAGCTATTAGCCAACATCATTAATCCGAATGTCAAAGATGCTAGCACTCCATCTCGCAATGGATTATAAATCGTATTCGAAAATTCATTTTTAGAAATAATTTCAACTTCATAAAAAGTCAAATAAATAAACGCTAAAACATTCAAAGCAATTAAAAAATGAAAACCCGTATTTATATTGTTATTAATAATCAAGGCAAGCAAACTTCCATTAAATACTAAGACACATAATATCCTCAAAATATATCCTTTCACTACAAAAAAAGTAGTCACTCCAATAACCAATAATAAAAGAATGATAAAGTTCTCATCATCATCAAAAAAATCTAAGCCTACAAATCCTATACATAACAACCCTGCCAAATAAATAGAAATACTCATCGAGTCTATCCATGTACTTGCATCTGAGCGATTCATAAATATTGCCAACCCGACAAAGAATATTCCTAAAAGCATCATTCCAATCTCAGAATCAAATGCTCCTAACAAACCTACAAATACACTTAGAAATGCTGCTCCTAAAAAGCCTCCAACAATAGCTAAAATTTTTATCGCCAAATTACTAAACTGTTCTCCTTGCAATCGAACCGCTTTATCTATCTTTTCTTGCTCATAGGTAAAACTATCTCCTTGAGTAGTTTTAATTTTTTGTAACAATATATTTACATTATTATTTATTTCCATTCCATTCTTTGTTTTTTTGAACAATAGTATAGATTAACCAAGATACCGATACCATCAAAAACATGCCGATAAATAAAAAACCTCCAATAGACATGGTGATTTCTATAAAAAACTTACTCATCAAAGTAGTCATTATCAAGATGATACTAAACCCAATCATCGCTAAATAAAATGTATCTTTTTTCTTTTCTCCTAAATAGATTCCTAATGGAAAAGATATTATTACTAGTAGAGCACTCCATATAAAAAAGTTATCATAGGAAAATATTCCAGTTATAAATGCATACGTAATATAGCCAACCGAAAATAAAACGATAGTACGTTGCAACCACTTAGGCACAGCAGGTATTTTATTTGCGTTAGCTAAACCTTCTAATAAGCCCCAGTATAACAAGTTAATTACAAATAAAACATTGAACATAAAACCAGGCGTTCCCCATCCTATTATTTGTTCAAAATATTGCCACACCGTAACATTGATAAGTGCTAAAAAAAACAACCACATCGCAGGGAAATTTGAAACTGCCACCCATAGTGCTGTAAACAATGTCCATCCTAAAAAGAAATCATAAGCATTCGCTCCCGTCTGATATATTTGTCCAAAGACTGCAAATAATACTCCCACTAACATCCCCGCCCCTATGAGCAAAATTCCTTTTATGTTTTTTTCAAAATTAGAAAAGACTGCTACTAAAACTGTGATAATTAATAATCCTTGTACCAAACCTAATTTTGCAAACTTATGTAAGCTCGCCCAGTTATAAGCAAAAAAGAAAATCACTCCTGATACCGTAAAGGCAACACCAATACTCATCAGAAAAATTCTAATGAATTTTTTCCAATCAACTTGATTCGCATAAATATTTTCAGAGTGGAAAGTGGATCCTATATCGGAAGATTGCCAGTTACTATATTTACTGACGAGGTGAATGAGTTGTCTTGTTATTTTTGGCTTTTCCATAGCTTGTTTATTAAGTTGCTTTGAAAAATTTTCTACTCAAATGAAAACATTTCAACAGATTCATAATTGACTTCAGAACAAATAGCAAAAAAATATCCTTCGTCAAAATACAAATCTTTTATGAACCATTGCTTCTCCTCTTCAATAAAAAAATCTTTATCTGCTTCTAATTCTATTTTATTGAGGTAAGATAAATTGACTCCTAACGCTTTGATAATACTTTCCTTACGTACCCAATACCAAAAGAATTTTTTTAAAGGAAAAGCATGTCCATTTATATTTGTCCATTCTTTAGGTGTAAAGAATTTTTCAAAATTTGCTAACTCTATTTCTTTTTCTTTTTCCACATCTACTCCGATTTCTCCATCTTGAGTAATTGCACAAACGACTAAATCTCCTGAATGTGAAATATTAAAAAACACATTTCCATCTATCGATGGTTTTTCATTTTCGTTAAATGTGATGTCCTCCAAATTCGCCTCTATTCCCAAATCTGAAAGTCCATGTTGCAACATCAATTTTCCTAATACAAAATTATAAGCGTCTTGCGCTCTATGGTAGCGCAATGCTTTTGGGTGCAAACTTTTAGGTAATTGCTCCAATAGTATTTCTAAAGAATATTTATTTCTAAATGATTCTGAATCAGCGTGGTATATTTTCAACATGGAATAAAGATATTAATTTTTGTGGAAGTTGAATATTTGAAGTTTGAAGCTTCACGATTTATTTAGGATAACGATTTGACTGAACAAGGGAACATTCGAGCATTCGAACAACCGAATTAGGAAGTTTGACGAATTAACTTTTTGTGCTCTTAATTTTTTCTTACTTCGTAAGTAACAGTAAAAAAATAAATTCGTCATTTAGACGAGGTTATTTTGTTTTCAGTTTTTCTTAAAAAGAAGGAGTATTGTTGATACTATGACTGATTTTTAAGGAAAAATGAGAGCAAAAGAAACCGTCCAAATGAGGAAGTTATTCTTTTACTGTTACTTAG
>JALZVK010000034.1 GCA_023301005.1 Saprospiraceae bacterium
GTCTGACTCTTTTTTAAAGTATTGGACAATTCATTGTCCTCTAATAGTTGCAATGATTGAAGGATTCTACGAGTATGCGATAAGTCCACATGACCATGAGTTCCATCTTCTAAATATTGCTCTCCAAATCCCCAAGCTCCATAAGCCAAATGATTTTCATCCATTCCTCTATGCTCAATGAATTGTTGACTCAACAAATAATCCTTCATTTGTTGAATCAAAACTTGATCTTCCGCCTTATCAAAATGTTTAAAAATTCGAAGCGCGTAAGCTGTCGCATAATTTGGATAATCCAAAATCAGCGATTCGAAATTCCCAAGTACACCTTCCTTACTATGTGTCCTTAGAAAATCTAAAGCAGAATTGATTTGCTTATCTGTAGGATGATAAATAGAATCTGGAACTTGTAGTAAATTATAAAATACAAATGCAGAAACAGACTGCCCACTTTTCATGATACCATGAGTTTCACTATGCCAACCGCCATCGGTATTTTGTTTTTCCCATAGAAAGGTTGCAGCTTTGGTTTGGATAATATCATGGTGAGAAACTTTATTAGAATAAATAAAGCAACTCCAAAATGAAATTGAAAATAGAATAATGAAAAAGGGAATATAGAGTTGTTTAGTTATCATAAAATAATTCTACAAGTTTTAATTTCTCTAAAGTATCGAAATCCAACTGACCAGTTGGTAATCCATTTTTCTTTTGAAAATCTATTAATGCTGCTTTAGTAGCTTCGTCCATTAAGTTATTAGGTTCTAATGAATACCCTAAATCATTTAATCTACATTGGATTATACGTACAGTTTGAACAAAACATCTTGTTCCTACAACTAATTCTTTTGGCATTGACCAGTTTCCCTCAGAAGTAAAAATCTGATTGTTTGCTAATTCTACAGATGCAGTTCCAACTATAATTCTCTTTATATGAGAAGTTTGTTTTAATTCTTGATAATCATATTCAAAACTATCTTTTTCTAATTCTTCAATTGCAAATAATCTATACTCAGCAGGAACTTCAACTAGGCAAATACAAAACCCATTCGGTTCTCTTTGTCGAGTAGTTTGCCTTAAGTCAGCTCTTTTAAATACATATTTAGTAGTATTAGGTTTTACCTGAATTCTAATTCTATCATCATCCATTCGATATTGCTCAATTTCCTCTAGAGTGATTTTCCTTTTTTCTATTTCAAATACAGGGTCGATAATTTCAATTATCGTATTTGAATAAAAAACATCACTCTCTTCTTGATTAGTAGAATCTTTCTCAAATGAATAATAACATTTACCTGGTTCTGCATTATCAATTATCCATTCATTTTGACTGAATAGAAAAGAACAAAAAAGAATTTGAATTAAAAAAAAGGTAAGTGTTTTTTTGATGAGCTGATTCATGTAAATGTATTGTTTAGTCTTCATAAATTAATGCTGTATTAGACTTTATTCTAAATACTATGGTAAGACGACTATCAACAATCAGTCGTTGCTTGTCAGTCAAAGAAACTACATTTAATAACCTTCGATGCCTAATTCTTTTAAAATTTCAGAATCCACCGATGGTATATTATTTTTCCTTTGAAATTTAAGGATAGCACTCTTTGTTTTTTTATCAAGTATATTATTAATTTCAACATCATACCCACGCTCCTTTAATTTGATTTGAACTTGTTTAACTAAATTAGTTCTTTGTCCATAATGAGAAGGTAAAATAACCTCTTTAAATTCAAGCCAATCTCCTTTAGAAAAATAAAACTGATTATCCTTTAAATTTTTCGGTTCTGATTTTACTTTCCTTTTTATAATTCTTTGTGGAGTTTTGACTTTCTCATATTCATAAATGTAATTGTCTTGTTTTAATTTATCTAAAGTCATTGTTCGATAACTCCCTGGCATTTCTACTCCACACAAAATTAAACCATATTGGTCTCTGTCAGATATAAAGTCAAATATTGGTTTGTTTTTTAAATGAACCTTATAAGATGGTTTTCGAATTTCTAAACGAAAAGGAGAATTATCATTTGGGAAGTTTTTTATTTCTTCAACAGTTGCTTTCCTTTCAATGGTTTTATATTCTGCTTCAATTATTTCTAAAAGAAATCCTTCTGAATTAAAATCATTAGAAGCTTTATTATTTTCTTTTTTTAAAACTGAATAATAACATTTACCAGTTTCAATTTGACATCCTATCAAATCTTGTTCGGAGATGATTTTTGTACTTTTACAAGAAGTGAAAAAAAGAATTAGAAGTATTAAATAATTGAATTTCAATTTTGTGTTTTTGAATTTAAAAAATTGTTTAGGATTGACTTGCGCTAATAATTTTTCAACGCAGAGGTGCTGAGGCACAGAGTTTTTTGTTCTCAATATTTAAGCCTCTTGTTCTCTTTGTTATTTTTTGAAAAAAAATCCTCCCGTTCTTCTTCTAAGTTAAGAGAACAAAAAAACTCTGCGCCTCAGCGTCTCTGCGTTGAAAAATAAAAACAAAAATGCGCAATCCCGACAAGTCGAAATTACGCATTTTTTATTTTATAAAATTAAACATAGTTGAAAACTATGCTTAGCATGTTTAGTCATTTTAAAAATCAGAAGCAGCCGTGTGCATACTGTTAGCATCTCTATCAGCAGTCAAAGTCATTACTACAGCAGCCGTACAAAATACAGGACTCGTAATACAATGATGACCTGACCAACTTCCATCAGAGTTAATGATAGAACCTAAATTAGATTTCATTTTTGAATGCCAAGTATTCCAATCTTTACTATTGTCACTCATTACCAATGCTTCACTTGTCATCATATAACTCAAGTATTCTTCACCTCCATTATTTCCAAAACCTGCCAATACTTTATCATCTCTCAAATTCTTAGATGCAGCTTTATTAACCTTGTAAGAAGAAACGAATTCGTCCGCTTCTTGTCGAGTATAACCACTTGCAGCCAATGCATCTCTAGTTCTAGAATAATCGCTAGTTCTACTTTCTTTGATAGATTCAGATTCCATAATTTGTTGAACCTTTCTAGCATTTCGAGCAGTCGCACGTTGAGTACTAGAGTAAGCGTAAAGAGAAATTCCAGCAGCCTTTCCAGTAGCAGCTTTACCAGTTTGAGCATCAACATTTTGTTGTTGGTACGATCTTGATAATGCCAATACATCTTTATTAATTTTGATGCCTTGTTCCTCTGCCATTTCCAAAGCATTATTAGCCATAGCCGAACTTAATACTCTCGCCCATCCTTTTTCGTTCCAACTTCCATCAGCTAATTGAGTATTTTCTAATTTACGTAAACACTTTGTTATAGCCTCATCAATTCTGATTTGTAATTCATCATCACCATCAGCCATTGGAGACATTCTAATCAAAAATTGAGCAGCTAATGATACATCAATATTTTGACCTAATTTTCTTTGAGGTTGCGTTCCTACTTGCTTAGTGATATTTGCATTATCTTCAGGCGCACCTTCTACAGTCTTTAGCATATATTCCAATGCTTTTCTAAGGTTAGCTTTATAAGGTCCTTTCTCCAAAGTATTTCCAACTCGCATCATTGCCATTCCTACAAAAGCAGTTGTAGCAGGATCAACATTCACTTGACGTGGGTCACGAATATTTTGCTTAGTGTGCTGTCCAGCTCCAAATCCTCCATTACGAGCTTGAGCATTCGCTAAATATCTTAAACTCTTTTTCATATAAACTGGCATTGCTTTTACAGCTTGTCCACTCATCGGGTCAAATGTTGTCGACTTCCGAACTACAGGAGTTATAGGAGTACCATCTTCCGCTAATAAAGGAGTCTTCGAATCTATATCAGCATTGACAGAAGTAGGAGTATGGTTAGAGTTGAAGAAGAGAAATAGTGCGCCACCGAGTACAACGAAAAGAGCGGCAATAGACATTTTAATAGTTTTCATAAATATCGTTTTGATAGCAAGTCAGATCTTGCTCTGTGAATAAATTAGTTTTAATTCGGTTGAACGTGCAGTATATTAGATTGTAAAAATAAGAATTTTGGTGTTCAATTACTCGATTTTAACATATCAATTTTATCATTTATGATAAAAATTTTAATTTGGTAAATATATCAACTCTACTATTTTTTTAACTTTTTCCAATAGTAATTAAGTTTCCAATGACTTGTATTTTTTTACCGCTGAGTTAAGAGTGAGTTAGCACGGAGTTGCGCAGATTTTTTTACTAAACATTTTAGGACTCTGTGTAACTCTGTGCTAACTCTTTTAAAACTCTGCGGTAAAAAAACCAAAGTTCTCTAAAAAAACACTTTCAAAATTCTATATTTGTCGGAATGAAAATACTCCACTTTTCCGACAGTCATTTGGGTTATCATGAGTTGGACAAACTCAGCCCGACAGGTATCAATATGCGTGAGCAAGATGTATATGATTCCTTCCAAAAAGTAATAGACGCTGCTTTAGAGATTCAACCTGATTTGATTATTCATTCAGGTGATTTTTTTCATCGTCCCTCCCCTGCCAATCGTCCGATGATATTTGCATTGGAGCAATTGGCTCGCTTATCTGCCGCAGAAATTCCAATAGTTGTTATCGCTGGAAATCACGAAACGCCTAAAACGATTTTTACCAGTCCGATACTTAAAGCTTTTCGTACCATTCCAAATGTTCATGCTATTTTCCAACAAAAATATGAAACGATTGAGTTCGGAGATTTAGTCATTCATGGCGTTCCTCATATCAATGATGATAAAGTGGAATTATCTGAAATGGATAAGATTCAACCTGTGGATGGGAAATTTAATATCATCATGTTGCATACTTCTATTGGGAAAACTTTTATGATGGATGAATATGGCGAAAAATTATATCCTCCTGAACGACTCGAATTGTTGGATAAATTTGATTACGTCGCTTTGGGTCATTGGCATAATTTCCAAAAGGTGCAAAAATTAAAAACTGCTTGGTACTCAGGTTCGACGGAAAGAATGAGTGAAACGGAAGCTAAACATGAAAAAGGGTTTTGTGTTTTTGATTTAAAAAAAGGAGAAAAAGTTGTTCCTGAATTTATTCCAATCGAAACCCGTAATTGGATTGTTATGGAAATTAAAAACTGTAAAGAACAAACAGTTCCTGAAATCGAAAAGCAGCTTATCGAACTAGGAAAAAGAGAAGATCTAAAAGATGCTTTGTTGAGTATTCATTTAAATGAAATAGAACCGATTCAATCGGTTGAATTGTCTAGTCGTAAAATATATGCGATGATTGATGCGCCTATTCATATTTCTATTCATCGAAAATTTGTAGCGACTGAAAAAGAGAGTGCTGGCTTTCAAAATAAATCGGAAAGTTTGGTGAGTCTGATGAAAGGTTTTATTGCGGATAAAATTGATGATGAGGAAAAGGCTAAGGAGCTTTCGAAGAAGGCGCATTATTATTTTGATTTATTTGATACGGGGGAATATCGGAATCGATAACATTAATTAAAAATGGAAAATTAGAAATTGAAAATTATTCTCAATGCTTGATTTTACTAAAATCATTTTTTTGAATTCCAAGTTAGAAGACAATTTTCAAATTTTCATTTTCAATTTTCAATTGTTAAAAAAATTCAATGATTTTAAAAAAACTACATCTTAAAAATTTTAAACAATACGGTCAACTTAACTTAGATCTTCGAGAAGGTTTAGTAGGTGTTGTTGGGAAAAATGGTTCGGGGAAATCGAGCGTCTTTGAAGCAATTTTGTTATGTCTTTTTGGAACGATAAGTTTAGATAAGAATCATTACAAATCGAGTTGGGTTGCGAAGAAAGAAAATGTATTGTTAGAATTAACTTTTGAAGTGCAAGGGAAAAACTGGTTGGTGCGTAGAGAGTATCGAGGAAAAGCACTTGCCCCAAAAGCTGGACTTTATGACCAAACGGATGTCATGATTGCAACTGATTCGAAAGCGGTGACGCTCGAAGTCATACGATTGTTAGGCATGGATAAAGATGCTTTTACACGTTCTGTTTTTTCAGGTCAAAAAGAATTGGGAATCATTTCCAATACACGAGGTGAGGAACGAAAACGGATGGTTCGTAAAATGGTCGGCTTAGATAAATTAGATGATATTCAAAAAATAATTAGAGAAGATAGAAACACTTTAAATAAAGAAGTACAAGGTCAACAAAAATTACTGTTGACTGAAGCTGAATTGCAAAACATTGAAAATCAAATAGTTACACTTAAAAAAGAGGTTAAGCAATTAGAAAAAGAGGAAGATAAACTCAATAAAGATTATTCGAAAAAAAATACAAAATACTTAGAAGCGAAAAAGTTATTTGATACTCAAAGCGCACTAAGTCGTCAATTCAATGAATTGAATTTGTCTTTAGGTAAATGGGAAAAAGCCATCGAAGGATTAAAGGAAAATTTAGAAAAAAATAAAAAAGAAATCACTCGAATTGGCGATTTAGAAAAAACTTTAAAAACGCTACAACCGAAAGTCAAGGTTTTTAATAAACAGAAAAAAGAAGAGGAAGCTTTTGAAATTGAACGTAGAAAATTTGATGAACAAAAATCATTTCTGGAACAACAGAAACTTTTATTGACTCAACAGAAATCTTTGCAAGCAAAGATGGATGATTTAAAAAAAGAAATTCCAAAAGGTGTTGACATCAAACAAGTTGGTGTTGAGAAAAAAGAAAAATTACAAACTTGTATTTCCCAACAAGAAAAATACGAAAATCAAATTGCAGAACTTCGAACTAAAAGCGGAACTGTAAAAGGTAGAATTGAAGACCGTAAAAGTAGTGTTACAAAAATCCAAAAATTAGGAAAAGATGCAAGTTGCCCAACTTGTTTGCAACCACTAATTGATAGTTATGATAAAACTTTAGAAAAGCTGCAACAAGAAATTGCTACTTATGAAAAAGAACAATTATCAAAAATTCAAACTCAATTAGAAGCAACTGAAAAGTCTTTGCTTGAAAAAAAGAAAGAACGTTTTCAATTAGATAAAGAACTCAACGAACTGCGAACAAAATTTAAACAAATCGCTGATTGCGAAAATGAACTTTCCGAAAACAAAAATGCGCTTCAAAAAGTAGAATCAGAAATTAAGAATTTTGGAAAACATAATTATGATGCTGCCAAGCATCAAGCTTTAAAAAAATCAATTGCAGATTTTCAAGATACTTTTATTCAATTTAAATCAGACGAAAACGAGGTTGCTAAAAAGCCTGCCCTACTCGATGAAAGCAATACTTTTAAAGAGCGAATTACTAAAGGCGAACAATCTATCAAAGAACAATACAAAGCTATTAAAGCTTTGAAATTTTCTACGGATAAATTTTTAGAGATTCAAAAAAAGATGGACGCTCTCGAAGACGAAAAAGAAGCAGCTCAAAAAACATGGCAACAACTGCTTCAAAAATTGCAAGAGGTAAAATCCAAAACGGAAGGCACTCAAAAAGATTTGGATAATCATCATAAAGTAGAAAATCAAATTGCAGAAGATCAAGCTTCCTATTTTCAATTGGATGAATTGAATGGTATTTTCCAAACTTTTAAAACTCAAATTTTAGAGAAGGTTCGTCCTTCGATTTCTCATAC
>JALZVK010000035.1 GCA_023301005.1 Saprospiraceae bacterium
TTACTGTTAATATCTTTTGCATCAATAGCTCAAGATGTTCACTTCTCACACATACATGCATCTCCAACAGTATTGAATCCAGCAATGACAGGATTGTTTGATGGCGATTTAAGATTCATAGGGAATTACCGTTCTCAATGGAATAATTTCACAAACGGATACAAGACTGTTGCGCTTGCTGCTGATACTAAATTAGTTAGAATCGGGAAGAGCGATTTTATAGGTGCAGGAGTTCAGTTATATAAAGATGTAGCAGGCGATTTAGAATTTACAACTAATTACGGAGCTTTATCTTTTTCTTTATTAAAATCTATAGGCAGCGAAGGGAAAAGTTATATCTCATTTGGATTGCAAACTGCTCGAATTACGAATAGTGTAAATTATAATAATATTGTTGCATTTGATAATGAACCATTAATTGCTGGAGGTGCTCCTGATAGAATTAATTATTGGGATGTATCAGCCGGGATGGCTTGGTTCTATGCAATAGATCGTCATAATACATTTTATGTAGGAACTTCATTATCTCATATCAATGAACCGAGAGTTTCTTTTTTTGAAGATGATCAAGGAGGAACTAATATTTTAAAATATAGAAACTTTAGAATACTTGGAGGTGCCGAAATTAGAATATCTGATGACTCTTCTTTAAAACCTAATTTTGTATTTACTGACCAAGGACCGTATCAAGAAATTTTAGCAGGGACTTTTTGGAAATATAAAAAACTAAGAAGTAAGTTACGTCAGCCAGCTTCATTATATTTTGGAGCTTGGTTAAGAGGTTATTTTGAAAAAGATATTAGAGGGACTGATGCTTTTATTATGGCAGTTCGAGTTGATTATAAAAAGATGTATATGACTTTTTCATTTGATGCGAATATTTCTCAATTGAAAAGAGTAAGTGCTGGTAATGGTGGACCTGAACTTTCGGTAATAAAAATATTTGATTATAAGCAAGATCGTAGAAGAAGTTCTAAAGTAGTTTGTCCTGCATTTAGATATTAATTTTAAATAATCATTAATACCAAATTTAAAAGAGGCTGTCTTATATTTTTTTATAAGACGGCCTCTTTTTTTTTTATTTTTTTACAAAAAAATAATAGATACGAAGTATGTGAAAAAATACTCAATTCACTCAATATCTCTTGATTTCTAACCTCAAAGTGTTTTCAATAAACTTAATCTAATCCAACTTCTTCTTACCACTATTTTAAATTTTGTAAAACACTTAATAACCCCTTTAATGGTATAAATTTTGAATAATTATATTAACCAATTCAGTATATGTATAATTGATAATATGTATAAAATTGACTTTATATCCAATCCAAAAATTAACTAATAATATGATGATTAAAAATAATCGTGAGTTACTTACATTTCTTCTTTTAGGGCTATTTACAGTTACACTTTCAGCTCAATTACATTATGAAAATTTCATCTATAATGGCTTCGGAGGAGGAGCGTTAATGAGTGAAGCAAGTTCAATTGCTGTTAGTCCAGATGGTAATTATATATATGTTACTAGTGCGGCTTCTGATGCCATTAATGTATTTAATAAAGGTACCTCAAGTCCAAGTGGAGAATTGACTTTTGTAGAAGTAGTAAAAACTGGATTGAATGGAATTCAAGGACTTACTGCGGCTCAGTCAGTAGTAGTTAGCCCAGATGGAAATCATGTATATGCAGTAGGAACTTTTGATGATGCTCTGGTTACATTTAGTAGAAGCAATGTAGATGGAACATTATCTTTTGTTGAAATGCATAAAGATGGACTAAGTGGAGTAGATGGATTAGATGCACCTTATATGGTAAAAGTTAGCCCAGATGGAAATCACGTATATGTAAGTGCAACAGATGATAATGCAATTTCAGTATTCGATAGAGATGCATTGACAGGTGCTTTGACTTTTAATGCAAAATTTACAGACCCTAATTTTAATATTATTTTAGGATTTGATATAAGTCAAGATGGACAAAGTATTTATGTAGCAAGTCATGCTAATGGAATGTTAGTTAGTTTATCTAGAAATATGTCTACGGGAGCATTAAGTTTTGTGGAATCTTTTCAAGATAATATAGATTTTGTAGATGGATTGAGTGGTGCATTTTCTACTTATGTTAGCCCTGATGGTAAAAATGTTTATGTGTCGGGAGCTTATGATAATGCAGTTGCGATTTTTGCAAGAGATGCTGCAACAAATACTTTATCATTTCAGACTATTCAGCAAGATGGTCAGTCAGGAGTTAATCATCTAAATTTTCCATTGCATGTTACAGGAAGTCCAGATGGAAATTATGTTTATGCAGTAGGTGCGAATGATAATGCGATTACTGTTTTTGAAAGAGAACCTACTATTGGAATATTAATTTTTAAAGAAGCACTTGTAAATGGTACAGGTGGAATAGATGGGATGAACTTCCCTGTAAATATTGCAGTAAGTCCAGATGGAGAACATGTATATACCGCCGCTAGTGGAAGTGGTGCTGCGGTTGTTTTTGATAGAGAAGCTACAGGCGATTTAACATTTGTAGAAAGTCAAATGGGAAATGCTGCGGGAGTTACAGGTCTTGGAGAACCATATTCAGTTGCAGTAAGTCCAGATGGAGAACATGTATATGCAGCATCAAATGATGATAATGCATTAGCAATTTTCTCTCGTTCAAATAGTTCAGGCGAATTAACTTTTGTCAATAAAGTAGAAAATGAAATCAATGGAGTTGGTGGATTAGATAGAGTATATTCAGTTGTAGTAAGTCCAGATGGAAATCATGTATATACAGCTGGAAACCTGGATGATGCAATTGCAATTTTCTCAAGAGATGCTTTGACAGGTGAGTTGATTTTTGTAAATAAAATAGAAGATAATACAAATGGCGTGGATGGATTGAATGGAGCACGATTTGTAACACTTAGCCCAGATGGAAATTTTGTGTATGCTGCTGGTTTCAATGATGATGCGATTACTGTTTTTTCAAGAGATGTATTAACTGGAGATTTGACTTTTATTGAAATGATAGAAGATAATGAAAATGGAGTAGATGGACTGAACGGAGCAAACTCTATTGCTATTTCCAATGATGGAACTTACGCTTATACTACAGGATTTAATGATGATGCAATAGCAATGTTTTCAAGAAATGTTACTACAGGAACTTTGACTTTTATTGAAAGCTATAAAAATGGGGTGAGTAATGTAAATGGATTGAATGGTGCTCATTCTGTAGTAATTAGTAATGATGGAAAAAGTGTTTACGCTTGTGGTTTTAATGATGATGCAGTTGTAGCATTTAATAGAAATGTAGCAGATGGAAAATTGACATTTGTAAATATGTTTCAAGATGGAGTTGCAGGTGTTGATGGATTAGGAGGAGCAAGAGCTGTCGCACTTAATCCAGATGACAATCATCTTTATGCAGTAAGTGGTGGAGAAAATGCAATTGTATTATTTGAAAGAGATGCAGCTACGGGAGCATTGACTTACCAATTTAAACATGAAGATGGAATTAGTGGAATTAATGGATTGAATGGAGCAAGAGGAGTTACTTTAGATCCTTTCGGCAAGCATATATATGTAGCAGGTGCTGACGATGATGCAGTTGCTGTATTTAGTTGTACCTATTTTGAAAATATGACTGAAGATATTTGCGAAGGTTCAAGTATTATGATAGGTAATAATAGTTATACTGAGACGGGTATTTATGAAGATGTGATAGAAGATACTTTCGGATGTAGAAGTGTTGTTACATTAAATTTGACAGTATCTGGATCATCAGAAACATTAACAGCTCAAATATGTGAAGGAGATACTTATCAGTTTGGAAATCAAGTATTAACTACAAGTGGTACTTACCAAGAGATGATATCGAACGCTCAAGATTGCAATGTAAATACAACATTAACTTTAACTGTAACACCTCAATTTGAAGTTAATATGTCTGCTCAGATATGTGAAGGAGATACTTATTCTGTAGGCTCTAATACATTTGTAGAATCAGGTATTTATACAAATAATTTTATTGCTGCCAATGGTTGTGATAGTGTTGTTGTTTTAGATTTAACAGTTAATCAAACTGCTTTTAATGATGATGTTTCTATTTGTAATGGTGATCAATATTTATTTGGATCGCAGACAATTAATTCAAGTGGAACTTATCAAGAATCATTTACTTCAAGTACAGGCTGTGATAGTATAGTTACTTTACAATTAGCAGTTGTAAATTCTTTAGATGAAAGTATAGATGCAATAATTTGTATCGGAGGAAGCTTTACAATTGGTACACAGAGCTATTCTAATACAGGAACTTATACAGAATTACTTACCTCTAATAGTGGATGTGATAGTATTGTTACATTAAATCTTACTGTTAGTGAAAGTATCAATTTGCTTTTTAATGAAACTATTTGTGAAGGTGAAGTATATAATTTAGCTGGTACAGATTATTCAACAACTGGTGTTCATACAGAGTCATTTACAACTAATGGAGGCTGTGATAGTACACTTACAGTTAACTTAACAGTTTTACCAGGTGCACCATCTATATTAAATGAAACTATTTGTGAAGGTGAATCTTTTAACTTTGGAAGTAATATATATACAGTAGGTGGTGAGTACACAAGTTTATTTAGTAATCCAAATGGATGTGAAACTTTGGTTACTTTAAATCTTGAAGTACAAGGGCCTCAAGAAGTAGAGTTAGACCGAACAATCTGTGAAGGTGAAAGTTATCCTTTCGGAACTCAAATGTTAACTCAATCAGGAACATATACTGGAAACTTCACTACGCTTAGTGGATGTGATAGTATTATTACTTTAAATTTGACAGTCAATCCTACTCAAGAATTTACTTTGTTTGAAACGATTTGTAATGGAGACATTTATACCATAGGTAATCAAACTTACGCTTTCACAGGAACTTATGTGACTAATGTGAATTCAGTAGCTACAGGATGTGATAGCTTAGTAACATTGAATCTTACTGTAATTGATATCAATGGAGGCGCACTAATTACTAATGACGATGGTTCTGGAATTGGAGCTATTAATATAACAGTTAGCAATGGTACTCCACCTTATACTTTTGAGTGGAATAATGGAGAAGATACAGAAGATATAAATGGATTATCAGCAGGTGTATATAGTGTCTTAGTAAATGATGCAAATGGTTGTTCTGAAACATTAATATTTACTGTAGATAATGTTACTAGTATATTTAATCCTACAATAGCGGATAGTTTTGAGGCAAGTGTATATCCTAATCCAGTTGCAGCAAATGATGTATTAAATATTTTGATTGCTAATGATAAGAATCAAATGTTTGAAATTAAATTATTTGACGCTGTAGGAAGACTTATTACTCAACAGCAAACTAGCATTAGCGCTGGTGAACAATTACAAACTTTGCAGGCACCTCAAAATGCTGGAATTTATTATCTACAAATAGTAAATGAAAACCAAGAAGTGAAGAGCTTAAAAGTTATGGTTCATTAAGATAAGCACTTATATAAAAGATAAATAAGTCGAATAGGCTTATTTTGATAATAAATACAATCCCGAATTTTCGAAATCGAAAATTCGGGATTTTTTATTTCCTACTCCCTAAATAGATACTTAAATGATTTTGAAAACAGAAAATTAATAGCGAAACGAATCCATTTAACCATCTTTCTACTAAGATCTTCTTTCAAATTTAAAGATGACTCATATCTGTGTTTATAAAAAGATGAAGATTAAGTTACAAAATAGGTGTATATACATTGATTTCGAACAAAATATTTAACTTTCAAAAAATATTGAAAATTAAGTAAGAATAAAAAACAGTAAATTTTAGTCGCAACTAATTGATTATCAACGGTTTAATTGTTTGATCATGTGTAAGGTTAAACAAATGTCAACTTCAAGACCTCTTTTTGTTTAACCAAAAGTTTGGTTTTGTTTAACAAAGCACTTATATTTGTGTTACCAAATTAGAACTACCTATTTATTTATTCTTATTAAACAATTTGATTATGTCAACAATAGAATTTAATGGTCGATACGAGGGAATGTCAAAGTTGCTCCACGCTTTTGCATATAACTTAACTAAGAACACAGAAGATGCAAAAGACCTTTATCAGGAAACTTCTTTCCGCGCGTTGACAAACAAGGACAAATTCCGTCCAGGTACAAATTTCAAAGCATGGTTATTTACAATCATGAAAAATATATTTATCAATAATTATCGTAAAAAAGTTCGTGCAAATACAATCATGGATTCAACTGATAATAATTTCTATTTGAATTCTGGTAAAGCAATAATTGCAAATGGAGGAGAGAGTAATATCATGATGGAAGAATTAACTACCATGATTGATGGTCTAGAAGATGGAATTAGAATTCCATTTATGATGCATTATGAAGGATTTAAATATCAAGAAATTGCAGAAGAATTGGATTTGCCATTAGGTACTGTAAAAAGTCGAATTTTCTTTGCTCGAAAAGAAATGAAAAGTTTGATTAACAAGCGTTATGATAACATGGCAGCTTTAAGAGAAAAGAGATAACCTTAAATAATAAAATAGTTGAATTTTATAAAGTAGGCGGCAAATTTTAAATTTGTCGCCTATTTTTATTTTAGAGCTTGTTGGGGAATTATATTTCGGCTAGAAACGCCCTTTTTTTGATGACACTTCTTTGAAAAAAAAGTCAAATAGCGCAGACTATGTTCCTATTTTTTTCCATCGTTTCATCAAAAAAATGAACATTTTTATCTCAAAATCTAATTCCCCAACAAGCCCTTATAAAAACTACAGATAATTTTATTTACTTTGGATTCAATTTCTAGCAACAACTAGGAAAAAGATAAATGAACCAAACATACTTCACCAAGCAATTATTAAAATGGTCAAAAACCATCGACCGACCAATGCCCTGGAAAGGAGAAAAAAATCCCTATTGGATATGGTTGTCTGAAATTATTTTACAACAAACTAGAGTAGAGCAAGGCTTACCTTATTTTTTAAAATTCAAAGAAAAATATCCTACTGTACATGACTTGGCAAATGCGCCTGAAGATGAGATTATGAAGTTATGGGAAGGTTTAGGTTATTACTCAAGAGCTCGTAATTTACATTTCACAGCAAAATATATTTTGTCAGAGTTGAATGGAGAATTTCCAAATACTTATGATGAAATTATAAAATTGAAAGGAGTAGGTGCTTATACCGCTGCAGCTATCGCTTCATTTGCTTACGACTTACCTCATGCCGTTGTTGATGGAAATGTATATCGAGTCTTATCTAGATTTTTTGGAATAGCAACGCCTATAGATTCTACGCAAGGGAAAAAAGAATTTAACCATCTTGCAAGTGAATTGTTAGAAAAAAAGAAAGCTGCAATTTACAATCAAGCGATTATGGATTTTGGAGCAACTCAATGTATGCCCAAAGTACCTTTGTGTAAAACTTGTTTATTAAAAAAAGAATGCTT
Source organism: Saprospiraceae bacterium (assembly GCA_023301005.1). GTDB lineage: Bacteria > Bacteroidota > Bacteroidia > Chitinophagales > Saprospiraceae > CAJQQY01. The sequence goes on from JALZVK010000035.1 coordinate 7,470, forward strand.
CGCATTTCAAAATAAGAAGGTTTTAAATTTTCCAATCAAAATAAAAAAAATAAAAAAGAAGACTCGATACTTTAATTATTTAGTATTGAATGTGGGAGGAAATATTTGGATACAAAAAAGAACGCAAAAAGATATTTGGCAAAAGCTCTATGAATTTCCTTTAATAGAAACTCAAGGTATTATTGAAAAAAAAGAATTATTAGAAAGTGATGTTTGGAAAAATAGTGTGGGCGATTTAAAATTTGAAATAAAAAATATTTCAAGTCCATTTCGTCAAACATTGACTCATAGAATAATTATTGCTACTTTTTTTGAAATTGAACTCCAAGGAAAACAGTCAGATGTGGAGAAGTTGTTAAATAAAAAAAATACCTATATCAAAGTAGAAAGAAAAAACTTAATTAAATTTGCATTCCCTAAAATTATAGATTTGTATTTACAGGATAATTCTTTAAATTTAGGGGTATTGTGGGGATAGGAGAGTGGATGAGAAAACATAAATTTTATAACCAGCCTATTGATAGGCTAAAATAAAACGTAACACTATGATTAATAAAGTTATCATTGTTGGAAACCTCGGAAAGGATCCCGAAGTACGTCACTTCGAAGGGAATTCATCTGTAGCATCTTTTTCGGTTGCTACGAGTGAAACATATACAGACAAAAATGGAGAGCGACAAAAAAATACAGAGTGGCATAATGTGGTTTTGTGGAATGGATTAGCTGGAGTTGCTGAAAAATATTTGAAAAAAGGAAGCTTAGTTTACATAGAAGGTAAACTGACTACTCGCAAATGGCAAGACAAAGATGGAAACGATAGATATACTACTGAGGTAGTTGGTAGAACTATGAAAATGTTGGGAGGTAGAGAAAGTGGTGGTGGAAACTATAACTCTAACATGCCTGCAGCAAGTGATACATCAGTTAATAATCAAGTGAAAGAACCAGTAGTTGCTGCAACTACTGCAAACACCGCTACTCCTGCTGAAAAAATCGCAGATGCACCAGATGATGATTTACCATTTTAAATTAGACTTGTTACCCTTTAAAAATGCTTGTATGAAATTTAGATTTTTTCGATAGTTTATTTTAAAAAATCATTAAATAGTCGCTCTATTAAATTATTATTTAAAATAAAATAGCGAAAAAATATATTTTCAGACGAGTATTCATTAAAGGATAACAAGTCTATTGTAACTCAATAGGAACTAAATTTCATTTCAATGAAATTTAGTTCCTAATTGGATTTAATAATGTTGTTTATTTCTTTATAAAAAATGAACAACAAATAATAACAACTCAATTGGATTCCGAACTAGGAATATTTTTCTTCTTTAATTTTAACCCTTCATTTTTATTGGCAGACTTTCCAATATGGGAAGTTAGTGGAGCTAGTCTATTAGTTGTAATACTATTGTTATGTTCTGCATTAATCTCTGGTTCAGAGGTTGCTTTCTTTTCTCTCACTCCTAATGATATTGATGATCTCAAGCAAGCTAATGATAAAGCGTCAACACGTATTCTCAAATTAAAAGAGATGCCTCGAACGTTATTAGCGACTATTTTGATTAGCAATAATTTCATCAATATTGGTATAGTTGTGTTGTCGTATTTTATTTTTGAAAAAGCGATGCCTCCTGAGTTAATGCAAAGTTGGGCGGAAAGATTAGGTGCAGGAACTTCTATTCCTATTTCTAAAGAAAGGTTTGCGACGTTGACTCACGGATTCATTACCGTTTTTGGAGTTACTTTTTTATTAGTGCTTTTTGGGGAAGTTGCTCCAAAGGTTTATGCTAATTTGCATAATGTGAAATTAGCAAAAACGATGTCAGGAACATTAAGTTTTTTAAATAGAATATTCTCTCCAGCAAGTAAAGTTTTGGTGAATTGGACAAATTGGATTGAAGGGAAATTAGAAGCACGAGCACAGCAAGCCAATATGATGAGTAAAGATGATATTGATGAAGCTATTGAATTGACCGTTCGAAATGATGTTAATGCTAAGGAGGAAGTTGATATTCTAAAAAGTATTCTCAAGTTTGGAGATGTTACTGTCAAACAAGTAATGCGTTCTAGGGTAGATGTAGTGGCGTTGGAATTCCGAACAGGTTTTAAAGAAGTAACAAAAATTGCTCGACGTTCAGGTTACTCTCGGATTCCTGTATATGATGATGATTTTGATTCTGTAACAGGAATTTTATATGTAAAAGATTTGATTGGATACATGGACGAAGGAGATGAATATGAGTGGCAAGCTTTGATTAGAACAAATGTTCTCTATGTACCTGAGGCAAAAAAGATAAGTGATTTATTAAGAGAATTTCAGCAACAGAAATTACATGTCGCAATTGTAGTAGATGAGTACGGAGGTAGCTCAGGGATTATAACTTTGGAAGATATTCTAGAAGAAGTAATTGGAGAAATCAAAGATGAATTTGATGATTTAGAAGAAATAGATTTTAAAAAACTAGATGATTTCAATTATATTTTTGAAGGAAAAACTTTACTCAATGATATGTGTAGAGTGATGGATATGGAGACTACTTCATTTGATGAAGCCAAAGGAGATTCAGATACTATCGCAGGATTGATGTTAGAGTTGTTTGGACAAATTCCAAAAATCAATTCTGAAATAAGATACAATCCTTATCGCTTTAAAATCGTTTCAGTAAATAAAAGAAGAATTAAGCAAGTTCAAATTACGTTGCCAAAATAACTGTAGAAAACATGAGGTTAAATAACATACTGACTATAAGTTTTATTTTTTTTGTAATACTGTCGCTAACCTTTTTACAAAGTTGCGGCGAAGAGGAAGTTGCAATTTCTCCTCGACCACGAGGTTATCCGAAAGTTGTATATCCTGAGAAAGCATACCAAGGATTCGAAGAAGGGTATTGTGATTTTTCTTTTGAATATCCTAAGTATGCGACTATTCAAAAAGATAATGATTTTTTTGGGGAGCGTCCCGATAATGAATGTTGGTTCAATATTAACATTCCACAATTTAATGCAACGATTCATTGTACCTATTCACCATTAAATAAAAAGTCGAATTTTGAAAAACTAAAAGCAGATGCTTTTGAATTAGCACATAAGCATAATATCAAAGCTAAGTATATTGAAGAAATTCCAATTAGTACACCTAACGGAGCAAAAGGATTTGCATTTGATTTGGAAGGAGAAGTCGCTTCGCCATTTCAGTTTTTTTTATCAGATGAGGAAAAGCATTTTATGAGAGGTTCATTATATTTTAATACTGAAGTTGCGCCAGATTCCTTAGCACCTATATTTACATTTGTAAAACAAGATATACAATATCTGATAGGTTCGTTAAAATGGAAATAAACTTTTCAGAGAAGCGAGGATAGAAGCGAGAACAGAGATTTAAAATTGAATATTCTCTTTTCTGAGATAATTTAACCCAATAAAAAAAGTGAATTGAGAACTCAATTCACTTTTTTTGTTTATTATTTTTGATGAAAAAGAAAAGCAGAATTAGCTTTCACTTCCATTATTAAAAACTTCAATCTCTTTGTTCTTAACAATCAAATCTGTAAACTTCCCTTTGAATCGAGTAGCTTTTACAATATGATTATCAATCCAATGATAATTTCCTCCACGAGGTTTTTCCATTAAGAGACTATGATATTTAAAATTGTGTTTTTTTAACCAAAATTCAGTAATCTCTCGATGATCTTCAGTACGTGAAGTAAAGAAAGTAATGATATGACCATCCTCGTACCATTTATTCAAAATATCTAATGCATCTGGAAAAGGAAGGACAGTACCCATTCTTTCAGGTTCTTCATTAGGAACATCGTCGCAAACTGTACCGTCTATATCAATTAAATAATTTTTTATACTATCTGGTAAGACAGGGCTGATATTTTCACCTTTTTCATTAAAGGTTGCGTTTAATTTATGTTGATCATTCATGATTAAAAATAAGGTTAGTTTATTACAATAAAATATCATATGGCAAAATAATGCCAAATGATTTAGAATTGAGTAGCCATGAAAAAATAAGCTATTCTTTCATAGTTACTCAGAGTCTGTATGATACAAACTCTCTAAGATGATAATGTGGTTTCTATATAGTTTGGTCAGAGTTGAGTAGCAAAAGTATTAAAAATTCTACTCAAATGCTATATAATCCTCAGGGTTTATAGGTTTACCTTTATGCCACAATTCAAGATGAAGATGAGGCCCATCAGATAAAGTTCCTGTATTTCCAATTATAGCAACGGCTTCTCCTGCTTTTACAAAATTTCCAATCTTTTTAAGTAGCGCAGAATTATGTTTATAAAAAGAAATAATACTATTAGAATGTTGGATAGCTATAGTATTTCCTGTTTCCAAAGTCCAATCTGCAGAAATTACATAACCATCCATAATAGCTTTTACAGGAGTATTTTTAGGTGCTAAAATATCTGTACCATAATGTTTTTTATCAGGCATGAATGATTCACTTACAATTCCTGTAATTGGAGGAATAAAGTAAAGTTGTTCAAGAGGAACTTCTGTAGGTGTCGCACTTACAGATTGTACCATCTTTTTTTGTTGAAGTTTCACATCCTCTTCTACCTCTTTTCGAAGTATATCATCTTCTTTGATTCTACTTACACTTTGAAGAGTATCTAAAGTATTATTTCCAACTTCCTTTACATCTTCTTCTTTTTCTACATCACCTGTTACCATTCTTCTAAAACTGTTAGTATAAGTTTCCTGTGCTTTTAATTGGTCTTCAAGTTCTAAAAGAGAAGCATTAATTTCTCTTAGTTCTCCAGAACTAGCATCACCATAGCCTGGAACAAACTTTTTGATAGGCGTAAAAAATATTAAAGCAAAGACAAGAATAGCAACAGCAACTATAGCTGCACTTATGGCAACATATAGATTAAGCAATGAAAGTTTATATGAACCCACTTCTTCAAATGATTCATCATTCATTACGACTAATCGATAAGTATTTTTAAGTTTTTCCTTAAAAGCGGTCCAACCTTTTTCCTCTGTAATTTCCGCACTCATTATTCAAATTTTGTTAAAATTAAAATAAATTTGTATTCTACTTGTTATTATTAAAATAAGTTGTTTTTTGTAACAAATACCTTGATTTCTTAGTATTTCTAATGAAAAACCTCTTCAGCAAGATCTTTCTTTTAAATAACTTTCTTTTTTTCGAAAACGAAATTAAACAATTTTTTGGTTTGAAAAGATTTATAACATTTTTATCGTTTTGGGTTCTTTGCCTTTTTATTTCTTCATGTGCTACTCAAAAGAGCAAAGAAGACCCATCTAAAGTAGGAAAATTTTATCACGATGTAACCTCAAAGTTCAACGGTTATTTCAATGCTAGCGAGTTACTTGACGCAAGTATGGCTAGTTTAGAAAGTCAACATCAGGATAATTATAATAAAATATTAAGTGTGTATAAATACACCGCTGTCGATGATGCGAAGTCAGTAGCAAGTGATTTGGACAATGCTGTTAAAAAAGTAGGTGTTGTTGCTAGTCTTCACCCTGCAAGTCATTGGAAAGATGATTGTTACTTATTGATGGGGCAAGCACAATTTGTAAAAAAAGACTACGAATCTGCTGAAGAAACTTTAGAGTTTATGGTAGATGAATATGATCCAAAAAATGCTGGCAAAAAAAGAAAGAAAAAGAAAACTAAAAAAACAAAGAAAGAAAGAAAAAAAGAAGTTGCTGAGAAAAAGAAAGAAAGAGAAAAAACTAAAAAAGAAAAAAAGAAAGAGGTAGAACAGAAAAAAAAGGATAGAGAGAAAGCTCGAAAAGAAAGAATTAAAGCAAGTAAGAAAAAAGCGAAGCAGAGTAAGAAAAATAAGAAAAAGAAATCTAGCTCTAAGAAAACAACTCCAAAAGAAGAAGTCAAAGAAGTGGTAAAAGAGAAAGAGGAGACGCCTAAACCTGAAGAAGAAAAGAAAGAGAAAAAAGAAAAAAAGGATGACGAGCCGAAAAATTATTTTTTAAAACATAAACCTGCTTTTCAAGAAGGTGTATTGTGGTTGGCTCGTACTTATATTGAAAGAGACAAATACGAGCAAGCAGCTCGTTTACTTACTAGACTTAAAAGTGATCCTAATACTTTTGATAATATCAAAAAAGATTTAGCACCTGTTGAAGCTGATTTATATTTAAAACAAAAAAATTACGCAGCAGCCATCGAACCACTTGAACGAGCAATTAATTTGACTAAAAAGAAAAAGAACAAAGCTCGATATGCTTATATCCTTGGACAAATTCATCAAAAACTTAATCAAGGAGAACCTGCATTTGCTTATTTCGAAAAAGCATATAAGTTTAGTAAAGATTATGAGATGCGTTTTAGTTCAAAATTAAATATGGAACAAAACGCTTGGTTGAATGGAAAAGCAACTGCTGACCAAACTATCGCGCGATTAAAGAAAATGTTGAAGGATGATAAAAATGAGGAATACCAAGATCAGATTTATTACGCTTTGGCAAGTATTTATTTGAAAAATAATGATACCAAAGAAGCTATTACTAATCTTCAATTGTCTCTTAATAAAAGTGCATCCAACCCTGCGCAAAAAGCAGAATCATATTTACTATTAGCGCAATTGTATTATCAGGATGAGAATTATGTTTCTTCCAAAAACTATTACGATAGTACTTTACTTGTGATGGGAAAGACTGATGAACGATATGATGAAGCAATGAATTATGCGACAAGTTTGAAAGACATTTCAGATAATATCCAAATTATAGCATTTCAAGATAGCTTATTGGCAATAAGTGCAATGTCTAATGAAGATAAACGAAAATTAGCAGCACGACTTAAAAAAGAACAAGAGGCTAAAAAAGTTCCTGTCCCTGTACAAACTGGAAGCAAACCTAATTTAGGACCAAGCCGACCACGACGAGGTTCTCCTTTTGAAGAAAGTACTTGGTTTGCTTATGATACTAGAAGAGTGAAAAAAGGTAAGAAAACTTTTGAAAGACAATGGGGAACAAGAAGATTAGAAGATAATTGGAGACGATCTAATAGAAGAGGTGCAGGAACGATTGATGATGTTGTTAATGAGGAAATTGTAGATGTAGGGGCAGATTTAACGGATAAAGAATTTCAAGAAATTTTAAAAGACGTTCCTAATAACCCTGATGAAAAAGCTGCATCTGAAGGTATGATTAAAAATGCCTTATATGCACTTGGAACTTTATATCGAGATCGTATAGAAAATTATAGTAAGTCAGTTGAGGCGCATGGAAGATTAGAAGATCGTTTCCCTGGAAATGATTATGAATTGAATGCGTGGTACTATCAATATCTATCTTATACGGATTTGAAGAATATTCCGAAAGCAACAATTTATAAGAATAAGATTATTGATAAATATCCTGAATCAACTTTTGCTAAAGTTCTAATTGACCCTAGTAGTCAACTTGCAGCGGAAGGAAAAGAACAAAAACTCAATAGCTATTATAAAGATACTTATACGGACTTTGTTAATTCCAATTACCAACAAGCTTATGATAAAGTAGGAAAAGCTAAAGATTTGTTTGGTGAAAAAAATGTGCTTCAACCAAAATTTGCATTGCTTTCAGCAATGTGTCTTGGTAATCTACAAGGAAAACCTGCTTATGTAAAATCTCTAAAAGAAGTCGTAGCAAAATTTCCTGATACACCTGAACAAACGAGAGCTAAAGAAATTCTTCGTCTATTAGGAGAGTTAAAAGAAGATCCTTCTATTCCTAAAGAAGGAGGGAAGGATGGTAAATTCAAATTGAATGATAAGAAGGTACATTATATGATAGTCGTGTTGAAAGGGAAAAAGATAGAATTGGGTGAGGCTAAAATCAAAGTGTCTAATTATAATAGAGAATATCATAAAACTGAAAAACTTCGAATCTCAAATATCTATCTTGGTGCAGATACGGATACTCCGATTTTAGTAATTCGTAGATTTAAGAATAAGGAAAAAGCACTTGCATATTATACAGGTGTATTGAAAGATAAAAAGAAATATTTAGGAGATAATAGCGATTACGAAGTATTCGCAGTAACTCAACATAACTATAGAGAGATTCTAAAAGCAAAATCTTTAGATGGTTATAGAGACTTCTTTAGTAAAAATTATAAATAGAAAATTATACAGTTTTTAAGAGGCTGTCTTCTAGGTACTGATTTATGAATAATTCATATATTCAAATCAGTACTTAGGAGACAGCCTTTTTTACTTTTATCATTCGATTTTAAATTTAGCGACAGCGTTATAAAAACTATGAGACAAATACTTTCCTTCTCAACTTTCCTTTTTCTTACTTGTATCTTTTTCATTAATTGTAACAATACTCCTACGCCCGTTAAAAAAGATTTCTCAAAATTAAATTGGCTACTTGGAACTTGGGAATTAAATAACGGAGCCGAATATGAAACTTGGTCAAAGTTAAATGACCATTCTTTCCATGGCAGAAATTTTAGAGTTTATAACCAACACGATACTGTTATTACAGAGAATATTGAATTAATATTTCAAGAGAATGAAATACAATATATTCCTACAGTAAAAACGCCAAAAGGAGATAAGAGAGTTTTTTATAAGCAAACATCCGATTCTGGAAATCATTTCGTTTTTGAAAATCCAGAACATAGTTTTCCTAAAAAAATAAGCTATATCAAGATTGATGATAATACCGCTAAATCAATAATCGAAGGAGGAAAAAGGAAGCTTGAATATGATTTAAAAAGAGTTGATTAAAAATACCTTATTCGAGTTTTGTCAAAAAATAGCGGGTATCTTAACATACTTTAACACAAAGAAGAAACGTTAACATAATAATGTTTTTAATGAGATGATATCTCATATTTGCATATAACCTACTAATAGTCAGATAGAAATACATTGCATTATATCTTTATTTGTATTAAAAAATCCCTAATCATACCTACATTTTGTATTTTTGCTTGACTACTTTTAATAGAAAAGGTAGTTTTATATTATCAAAAACAGAAATTCTGGCATAAAGTTAGAACCTTATAAAACAAAAATTATTGATCCATGAAGAATCTAATGTTTTTAATTTTGTTAATCCCTTGCTTGGCGGCTACTCAAAGTTTAGATAGCATTTCCAAAGCATTAAGTAAAGGTGATGTAGAATCACTTTCTACTTACTTCGATGACAATGTTGAAATTGATGATGATTTTTATGATAAAAAAGAAGCAACGCAAGTGGTGAAAAAATTCTTTTCGAAACATCCACCTAAGTCGTTTAGCTTAATTCACCAAGGTACTTCCAAAGGAGAAAATTCCAAATATTTTATTGGAAATTTAAATACAGGAAGCAGTACTTTTAGAGTGTATATTTATATAAAATCATCAGGTAGTAAAGATCGTATTCAAGAATTACGATTTGATAAAGAATAAAATTCAAATAAGAATCATAAATAAAAAAGGGTCGTTCATATTTTTGAACGACCCTTTTTATTTTGAAAAATTCATAGTCAGAATGACTTATAAGCTCTAAGCAAACCGTTCAAATAAATTAGGATTTTCTTTAATAAATGAATTGAATTTCCGACGACTAGCAACAAAAGTTATTTTTTTTCCAAATTTACCTGGTTCTTTTAATTTGATATGAATAGAACGAAATAATTTAAAATCCCTTTCCTCGATTCCTTCAATATTATGCCACGGGTATCTATAATTTTTAAAATAATTCGTAGCGTAAACATATTCCTTATCCATTTCCACTCGCTTAATTCTCATCACACTCCAATATAAAAGTGCAATGCCAAGGAGTAAAAAAAATAAAAGTCCGATTCTAAAATTTTCAATAGGAATAGGTCCGAAATTAGCAATATCTAATTTCCAAACAGCCATATTAAAGGTGAGAAAAAATACCGTCCAAATAATAGGTAATGCTATTTTTAAAAATAAGGTAAGTGATGTAGAAACTTGTTGCATATTGGTTTAACTAATTGATTCGTTAATTTTTCGTTTTATTTCAGATACTATCAAGGCTTACTTATCATTTCCCTTTTCTCTTTTGCTTCTGAATTTTTTATCACCCTACGGGAAATAATAATACTTACTTCGTATAACATAAATAATGGAATACCAATTAAAAATTGAGTAACCACATCAGGCGGTGTAACGACAGCCGCTAATATCAAAATAATAATAATAGAATGTCTTCGATATTTTTTCAAAAACTCAGGTGTAACCAATCCTATTTTAGATAAAAAATAAACGGCTACGGGTAATTGAAAAACTATTCCTGTAGGAAATGTAAATATGATAATCGAAGAAACATATTCCGATAAGTTCGGCTCAAAATTTTCAGCCGAAACCATAAACTCATAGTTCGCTAAAAATGTAATTGCAAATGGACAAATCACAAAATACCCAAATGACACACCTGCTATAAAAAGAGAAGAACATGAAAAAACAATTCCTCTTGCAGCTCTTAATTCATTTTTAAGCAAAGCAGGTTTTATAAATCGCCACAACTCCCAAAATATATATGGAAACGTAAGCATCAATGCAAATATAACCGACGCTCTAATATGTGTTAAAAAGGCTTCAGTAGGAGCTTTGATATCAAATGTAAATGTGGGTGGATAAAAACAAGTTGCTTCCGATAATTGACAGAAGAACCGATAAGTAGGAAAATCTTTTTCCTTTGGCCATGTCAAGATGAAATTCATAAAATCATCAGCAATAAATATAACAATTGCAAAGACTAACAATGCAATTACAGATCTGACCAAATGCCAGCGCAAGGCTTCCAAATGGTCTAAAAAGGACATCTCGTCCTCTTCTTTCATATTATCTACATCGACTTGGTCTAATGCCATTGATTAAATTTTGCATAAAAATAATGAGAATTTTGTAAGGATGAGTATGAATGGGGAACTATACGAAAAAAATTACTTAACGATGATGAATTAAGTGTATAAGTTTATGGGTGTATAAGTGTATATGTTGTCGAATACATTAGATCTTTTTTATAGGTGATGTATCATTTTAAATAAATTGCATATAAACTTATCACTTAAATAGATGACTTTCCTTTTTTCTCTTTCTTCTTTTTATAATCCAAAATACTAAGCGTTGCATCACAGAAATCATAATCTGCTTCTACATTAGAAGCAATAATGGTTAAACGATTCCCTGCATACTTTTTTACTAAATCTCGATACCATTCCATGCCTTGCATATCCAAATTAGTAGTAGGTTCATCCAACAACAATAATGAAGAATCGGAACAAATAGAAAGCACTAATTTCAAACGTTGCTTCATTCCCGATGAAAAATATCGAACTGGTTTATTCTTTGATTTTTCAAAACCTAAAATTTGAATTAAATCTTCTACTTGAAGTCCCTCTAAGAAAGGTTTAAATTTTTGATGAAAAAGAATAGCTTCTTTGAGGGTAAATTCTTCGATGAGTTCTATATAAGGTGCGGAGTAACTGATATGTTTATACACCTCGTCAATATCTAATTTTTCATTTTTAAATAAAAAATCCACTTTGCCTTTAGAGGGAGACAAGTGTCCCGCCAATACTTTTAGCAAAGTGGATTTCCCAGAACCATTAGGCCCTAAGATGGCATATTTTTTTCCCGCTTCAAATGTGAAATCTATTCCTCTAAAAATCCATTCGTAGCGGTATCTTTTAGCAACACTATGAAAGGATACTTCCATTTCCATTGACTCTTATTTTAGGGCTAGCATTAGTGTGACGATATCCTCTTATGATTCCTCTATCCGCATCTTTGATAAAGTCTAAAATATTTTTTCGTTCTGGAGTTTCAACTAGAGTCTCTTTTATCACTTTTAATGCTTGTGATGTATTATGTCCTTGTTGAAAAAGAACTCGATAAATATTTTGAATATTTTTTCTTTGATCAAGAGTAAATCCCTTTCTTTTCAATCCTGTTGAATTAAGACCTACATAAGAAAGCGGTTCTCTAGCAGCCGTAATATAAGGAGGTATATCTTTTCGCACTAAGGAACCTCCGCCAACCATTACATGATCTCCAATTCTAACAAACTGATGTACAGCAGTTAATCCACCAAGCGTTGTTTTAGGTCCTATTTGAATATGTCCTGCAAGGGTAACATTATTAGCCAAAACACATCGTTCATTAATAATACAATCATGAGCGATATGACAGTAAGCCATAATTAAGCAATTATCTTTGATAACTGTTTTCATATTAGCAGTTGTACCAATATTGATAGTACAGTATTCACGGATGGAAACATTGTTTCCAATTTCTAAAAAAGTTCGCTCTCCTTTATATTTCAAATCTTGAGGAATTGTTCCAAGTATAGCTCCAGGAAAAACTTTACAATTCTCTCCTAATCGAGTTCCATTCATAATTACAGCATTCGGACTAATCTCCGAGTTATCACCAATTACTACATCTTTTTCGATAGTAACGAATGCTCCAATTTTTACATTTTTTCCAATTTTAGCTTCAGGATGAATATTTGTTATTATACTCATGATATTTTTTCTTTAAACAATAGTTTAGTGGATGTTTGTAATTGGTTTTAATAATTTAACTATTGGCTTCTTTTTACGATTTGTGCAGTAAGCTCTCCTTCTGATACTATTCGATTACCTACATAAGCTGTTCCTTGCATGTGACAAATTCCTCTTCGGATAGGTGATAATAATTCCATTTTAAAAATAATAGTATCACCAGGAACGACTTTATATTTGAATTTCGTATTGTCTATTTTTAAAAAATAAGTATCCCAGTTTTCAGGATCAGGAACTGTTGATAATGCTAAGATTCCACCTGTTTGAGCTAATGCTTCTATTTGGAGTACTCCAGGCATTACAGGATTGTTTGGGAAATGCCCTTGAAAGAACTGCTCATTAAAAGTGACATTTTTAATTCCAACTACATGAGATTCACTCAGTTCTATTATCTTATCAATCAATAAAAATGGATAACGATGCGGTAATCTTTTAGCTATTTCTACTACATCATAAATTGGATCTATATTAGGATTATATCTTGGTTTGTTTTTAAGTTTGCGTTGCTCAACAAATTTTTGTTTTAATATTTTAGCAAACTCTATATTAACTCTATGTCCAGGTTTAGTCGCAACTATTTTACCTTTTATAGGTTTTCCTATCAACGCCATGTCGCCGATCACATCCAATAATTTATGACGAGCAGGTTCATTCTCAAATCGCAACTCCACCGTATTCAGTATTCCTTCTTTCTCTACCTTGATACTTTTCTTACCCAACTTTTTGGCTAGAGCATTCAACTCTTTAGGTTTCATGATTCTATCCACTATAACGATAGCATTATCCAAATCGCCCCCTTTGATTAAATTTTGTTTTAAGAGTTGTTCTAATTCATGTAAAAAAACGAAAGTTCTGCATGGAGCAATCTCTTTTTTATAATCTTCAAGTGACGATAGCGATGCATATTGATGACCTAAAACTGGCGATTGAAAATCAATCATTGTTGTTATCTCAAAACCATCATAAGGCAACACCATCAACTCAGCACCTGTCGCTTCATCTTTATATGAGATTTGTTCTTCTATAACAAAGTATTCTCGCTCTGCATCTAATTCTTCTTTCCCTGCTCTACTTAGTTTTTTTACAAAATCTAAACCGCTACCATCCATAATAGGAGTTTCAGGTCCATCGATTTCGATTAATACATTATCAATTTGAAGTCCAGTCAATACAGATAAAGTATGTTCGACCGTACTTATACGAGCCTCTCCACTAGCTATAGTTGTACCTCTATTAGTAGCAACAACTCTATTGACATCAGAAGGAATAATAGGCTGTTCTTCTAAATCTATTCTTTTCCATTTATATCCATGATTAGCTGGTGCAGGTCGAAAAGTCATTTTTACTTCTTTGCCTGTGTGCAATCCTACACCTTTAATGGAGACCGCTTTCTTTATTGTAGTTTGTTTCATGAATGATATTTAGGTTTTTAGGTCTAAATTCCCCCCTAAAAACGTCTTTCAATTTTTAAAAATTTGAACAAAGATAACGAAGTTGTTTAAAAGCGATTGATATTTTCAAAAGAACTTACTTGTGACTCTTCGAGTCCTATTTTTTTATTTTAAAAATTATAAATAAGACTCGAAGAGTCACAGATATATTAATAGACAGTTTAGATGCAGTCATTCCCCTATACTAACTTGGAAAAGTTTATAAAAAAAAATAAAGTTTTGAGTTCAAGTTAGAAGGCAATTTTTCATTTTCAATTATTGTATTATTCCTTAGTCTTTTCCTTTTTTAACTTATCAATATCTTTTACTATTTGTGGTAATTTTCTAAAAATATTATACGAACGAATATAATCGAAATAAGGCAAATGCGGATAACCATAAATGGTACTTCCTTCTTCCTTTACACTTCTTGACACTCCTGTTCCTGCTTGCACTTTTACCTTATCTGCAACTTCGATATGTCCCACAAATCCAACTTGTCCTCCGACCATACAACCTTCACCTATCTTCGTACTTCCCGCAATTCCTGATTGAGCTGCGATGACTGTATTTTTTTTAATCTCAACATTATGGGCAACCATAATGAGGTTGTCTAATTTTACTCCTTGTCGAATTACAGTAGAACCCATTGTTCCTCTATCAATTGTAGAATTGGCTCCAATCTCTATATCATCTTCTAACAATACATTTCCAATTTGAGCAATCTTCTTATAAGTACCATCTTCTTGTGGAGCAAAACCAAAACCATCACCACCTATTACGACATTAGAATGCAGAATACAATTATTTCCGATAACACAATCATAATGAATTTTCACACCTGAATAAATCGTAACATCATTTCCAAGTTTAGCATTTTTCCCTACAAAGACTTGCGCTTGAAGAGAACAATTATCTCCAATTACGACACCTTCTTCGATTACTACAAATGGTCCGATGGAAACATTCTCTCCAATTTTAGCAGATTCATGTACCACAGCTTGAGGAGAAATTCCAGTACCTTGATTTGTCTTCTGACTAAATTTTTCTAACAAAAATGAGACAGACTTATATACATCTTCTACCCGAATCAATGTAGCATTGACTGGTTGTGAAGGTTTAAAATCGTTACTAACTAAAATGATTGCAGCTTGGGTGGTATAAACGTAATGTTCATATTTTGGATTGGCATAAAAACAAATAGAATCCTTTGTAGCTTCTTCTATTTTACCAGGTTGACTCACCATGACATCGGGATTGCCTTCGATTGAACCATTCAATAATTGAGCAAGTTCTTTAGCTGAAATTTTCATAGATGTATGTTCTAAAATTTGATAAGTCTAAAATTGACCGCAAAGGTAATAAATATGAAACGTATTTTTTCTGTATCCATTTTTTTAGAAGAGAGAGGAGAGATCGTTTTACTGAGAGAAGGAGGGACATCTCTTATCTCTCTTCCCTCATCTCTCAGTAAAATGATCTCAAAAATCATTTCTACTTTTTTTGTAAAAAAAATCTTACTGTATTCTTTCTATTATTCATATAGTTATATTTGCCCACTAAATTTGTAGGAATCAAAATACATGGAATCAAAAAAAATAAAAATAGGAACACGGGGAAGTCGCTTAGCATTATGGCAAGCTGACTTTTTGCAAAATCAATTATCTGATATTGGAGTGGAATCCGAATTAGTTATCATCAAAACTAAAGGTGACCAAATCCAACATTTAGGTTTTGATAAAATGGAAGGTAAAGGTTTCTTTACTAAAGAAATAGAAGATGCATTGTTGCGAGGCGATATTGATATGGCAGTTCATTCTATGAAAGATATGCCTACCTCTCAACCTGAAGGTTTGGTCATCACCGCAGTTTCGTATCGAGAAGATCCATCTGATTGGTTATTGATTCGAAAAGAATCTATGGACGGTAATATGGATTTGAGACTGAAGGAAGGTGCAATTGTTGGAACTTCATCTGCAAGACGAAAAGCTCAAATGTTGAATTTTAGAAGTGATATTGGCTTGCAAGATATTCGTGGAAATGTTCCTACTAGAATTGAAAAATTACGGAATGGTGATTTTGATGCGATTCTTTTGGCAGGTGCTGGAGTGACTCGATTACAATTGGATGTTTCAGATTTAGAAGTTATAAAATTCAATGTCAAAGAATTTGTACCTGCTCCTGCTCAAGGTGTTTTAGCTTTTCAAACTTGTAAAGGAGATAAAGCGACTCGTCGTATTTTACAAAAAATACATCATTCCGATGTAGCGGAAGTTACTAATATCGAGCGTAAAGTTTTACAACTTTTGGATGGTGGTTGCCAACTCCCAATGGGCGCATATTGCGAAAAAGATACGATGGGGAATTTTCATCTTTGGGTAGCTAGTGCAGATGCTTGGGATGGAGAATTGAAAAAAGTACGCTTGTCTTCAAGTACTAGTTTTGAATTGGCGGAAAATGCAATTAAGAAATTAAATGTTAGTAATTTATAAAAATAATATTTTTACAAAACAAAATTGATGAGTCAAAAACTCATCAATCATAGTTCATCACTTATCACTAAAAAATCATGTATCTACTCTTTCACATCAACGCAACAGGACGACCTAAAAAATGGAATGTTCCAGCAAGTGACACTTTCTTTTGGCCTCGATTATTACAAATCGCTTGGCAACAATATGATGAAGATGGAAAACTTCTAAGCTCTGAAGATTTTATCATCAAACCTGAAGGTTACGATATTCCTATTGAAGTAGAACAGTTTACAAAAATATCTCCCGACCGTGCTCATACAGAAGGAGTACCGATGGAAGATGTGTTAAGACAGTTTTCAAAATTGGTAGACAATACAAAGTATATTGTTACTCATAATACAAGGCTCGCTGCCAATGTAATAGAAGCAGAATGTATTCGTAAAAATATTCCTTCTCGATTGATGGCTTCGGAATTGGTTTCTGTTATGCAAGAGGCAACTTACTTTTGTAAGATACCCGCAAAAGGAGGAACTAAATATAAATGGCCTTCACTTCAAGAGATTCACATGGCTTGTTATAATTCTCATTTTGCTGATGCCTTTGATGCAAAAGTAAATGTTCAAGCACTTGCTAATTGTTTCTTTTATTTAGTAAAAAAAGAAGAGATAGATTTATTCTAACAATGAACTTACAAAAATTACAACAGTACATTTCTGAGTATAAAATTTTCCTTAAAAATAATCGAGATTATTTTGCGGAGCATAAATGGGAGTCTCTAAAAAACTTCCAAGACAATTGGGATATTGATGCTGCTGATTTTGGAAAAATGTATGACGCTTCATTTCAAAATAATCAAACTCGTACACTTTGGAAAGGCGATAATTTTTTTCCAAAAGAAATGATGTTGAAGTTTATTAAACTCTCTCCTGATTTTACTCGCAATATGTTTCGTGATTTATTTGATGAAAAAAAAGATGCTGTAAATCGAATTACTCGTTTTCAATTTTTGTGCGATACGTTACTCGAAGAATATAAATTGGCTAAACCGCTTACCATTGAGAATAATCATTTTCATCAAGAGAATCATATCATCACTATGTATTTAGGATTTCGTTATCCGCAGCAGTACACCCTTTTTCAATATCCTCCTTTCGGGCGAACGATGGAAAAATTTGGAAGTACCAATGTTCCAACTGCATTTGACATTGGTCGGTTTATTAAAATTGTTCGGACTATAAATACGTTTATCCAAAAAGACCAAGAGTTAGTTGCTATTCAAAAAAAGAAGTTGAATCCAAAAATCCATTTTATGGATGACACTTTATTATTGGTCAATGATTTCTATTGTTATACTGGTAGGAATTAAAAAACGCTGTGCAACTCTGCGCCAAACTCACTTACTAACGCTGCTGTAAAATCAAGTCACATTTTCAGTTACAACTTTTTCCTCTGCCAATCTGCTACGCAAAAATTATTTTCTCTGCCAAAAAATGTAGCATTTAGAAATGGAACGTTTTATGTACGCAGGCAAGCAATGCTTTATATTAAGCATCGACAAAAAAGTATAATGCCATGGTACAATTTCTTTCCAACAAAATCCCATCCGAACAAACGAATAAAACTATGCAGAATGATAATCAACTATTAGATGCCTATTCTCAAACGGTAACTAAAGTCGCTCGTGAATCAAGCGATGCAGTTGTCCAAATCAAAATAGAAAAAAAAGTAGCGCAACGAATTAGAAAACCTAACCGACAAAAAAGTCCTCATGGAACAGGTTCTGGTTTTATTATTTCTAGTGATGGATTTATTGTTACAAATAGTCATGTAGTCAAAGACGCAATAAAAATAACAGTATCCTTACAAGATGGAAGACAACTTCCTGCCCAACTCATTGGTGACGATCCTGCAACTGATATTGCCGTTTTACAAATCAATGCAGAAAATCTTTCTATTATTCATTTTGGAAATTCTGATCAATTGCAAGTTGGACAATTAGCCATTGCAATTGGAAATCCTTTTGGTTTTCAATATACAGTTACGGCTGGTGTAGTGAGTGCTTTGGGGAGAACATTGCGTTCTCAAAATGGTCGCTTGATTGATGATGTCATTCAAACCGATGCTGCACTTAATCCAGGCAACTCTGGAGGTCCTTTGATGAATTCTTTTGGAGAAGTTGTCGGAGTGAATACTGCAATTATTTCTTCTGCACAAGGTTTATGTTTTGCAGTTGCATCTAACTTAGTGGAATACATTGTTGGCAAATTAATTATTCATGGAAAAGTACGCAGAGGTCTAATTGGTATAGCAGGTCAAACTGTTCGTTTTAATTCAAGAGTGCAACAACGTTTTCAATTAGATGTCGCATCAGGTGTGCAAGTGCAACAAATAGAAGTAGATGCTACTGCATATAATTCGGAAGTAATGATCGGTGATGTCATCATTGGATTAAATGATCACCAAGTCAGTTCGATTGATGACTTGCATAAATTGTTGGATGAAAATACAATTGGAAAAACTATCCAATTAGAAGTTTTAAGAAAAGGAAAAACTGAAAAAATAAAAGTTATTCCTGCGGAAATTTCTTAATAGAATATGAATAAGGAATGTGAGTTAAATAAATTCAGATTTGATGTAATTCACATTCCTTATAAAAATTTACTAAAGAGAAAAAGATGAATAACATCTATCTATGTCACAATAGATCTATTTAATAAAATTAATTTTCATCTCTTGCCTGATTTTTGCATACTCAATATTCATACAACATAATCTACCTAAAATATTTTTTTTTTAAAGAGAAGATTTCAAAAATCATATTTAATATTCTTCTCTAAATAACTAACATTTACATTACCTAACTGTCAATCAGTAGGTTAAAACACGCGCACAATGAAAAAGGTAGTTACATTATGTTGGGCTTTAGCCCTTCCTTTCTTTCTATTCGCTAGTTCTTTAATTTTTACTCCAAGCGAACTAAATGATTTCAATTATTTTTTTGGAAAAGATTCAACGGCTAAGGTTCACTCTGATTGCCCTTTGCTAAAACGCAAATGTTCTGGGACAATTAAATGGGCTGATGGAACTTATTATGAAGGAGATTTTCGTTTTGGAAAACCTCATGGCGAAGGTAAAATTACTTATGAAGATGGCAGTTTCTATAAAGGCAAATTCCGACAAGGAGCTCCAAATGGAATTGGTATAATGGAATATGAAGACGGTAGTCTTTACGAAGGTCAATGGATCAATGGCTGGCGAGATGGCAAAGGAACTTATACTTTCTCTGAAGGGCATATTTATACTGGAGAATTTGAAGAAGATTTGATGAATGGTTTTGGAAAGATAAAATTACTAAGTGGAGAAATTTACGAAGGAAAATGGAGAGATGGTTTAGCTAATGGAAAAGGATCTTTTACTCGTAAAGATGGAAGCCGTTTTATTGGTCAAAGCGAAAAAGGAAAACGACATGGCGAAGGTATCATTGTTTGGAATAGTGGAGATACTTTGATGGGTTTTTGGGAAGAAGGATTAATGGTGGATGAAGCAACTTATATTTTTGCTGATGGTTCATCAATGATTAGTTTTTGGGAAGAAGGAAAAATTCAAGATGAATTAACTTATATAGATGTGAGTGGAAATGAATTATTAGGTAGTCTCGAAATGGTATCACAAATGATTACTTCAACTGAAGATCAATTCTTTTCTGCTTCGAAGGAAAAACTACCTTTAGTTTTTTATGGTATTGCAATGGAATATCATGCAGTACAAGATTATGATCTCGCCAAAACAAATTTAGATATTGCGTACTTAATCGATTCTCATGATAATGAAATTTCTTTTCGAGAAATGATAATGGACTTGACCGCAAGTATTGATTCTGAATATATGAATATGCTTATTGGTAAAGGGAGTTTGTTATTTAGATTTTAAAAAAAAAACGAGTCATCCTGAATTTTGATTTATTTAAAATTCAAGATGACTCATTTTTTACTTAAAATTTATTTCTTGCAAATAGAAGCTCTTACAACTCCATTTTCAAGAAATACCCAGTATGACTATTCTTATTTTTTGCTACCTTTTCAGGCGTACCTTGTACGACAACTTTTCCACCTCGACTTCCACCTTCAGGTCCCATATCAATAATATAATCTGCAACTTTAATCACATCCATATTATGTTCGATAACAATAATCGAATTTCCTTTTTCAACTAATTTATTTAAAACATCCAACAACTGACGAATGTCATCAAAGTGCAAACCAGTCGTAGGTTCATCCAAAATATAAACCGTTTGTCCCGTATCTCTTTTAGATAATTCTTCAGATAATTTCACACGTTGCGCTTCACCTCCTGAGAGTGTAGTTGCCTGTTGCCCCAAAGTGATATAACCTAGTCCAACTGCATTCAATGTTTTTGCACGTCGATAAATATTTGGAATTTTTTCAAAGAAAGTTTCCGCTTCTTCGACAGTCATATTTAAAACATCAGAAATAGATTTTCCTTTATATAAAATTTCCAACGTTTCTCGATTATATCTTTTTCCCATACAACGTTCGCAATCAACCGAAACATCAGGAAGGAAATTCATTTCTATAATTCGTTTTCCAGCACCTTGACATTCCTCGCAACGACCACCTTTTACATTAAATGAAAAACGACCAGGTTTGTAACCTCTAATTTTTGCCTCGGGCAAACTGGAAAATATTTTTCTAATATCCGTAAACATTCCAGTATAAGTTGCAGGATTAGAACGAGGTGTTCGACCGATAGGAGATTGGTCAATCTCAATTACTTTGTCAACATGTTCCAAACCAGTAAGCGATTCATACTGCAACGGACGCTGAATACTTTTATAAAAATGTTGACGAAGAATAGGGTAGAGCGTGGAATTAATCAAAGTAGATTTTCCGCTTCCCGATACACCTGTTACGCAACAAAAAGTTCCTAAAGGAATTTTTACATTTACCTTTTGTAAATTATTTCCAGTAGCTCCTTTTAATTCTAAAAAATTCCCATTTCCTTTTCTACGTTTTTTAGGAACTTCGATTTTCTTTTTGTCTTGAAGGTAGAGCGAGGTCAAAGTATTTTTTGTTAAAAAAGTTTCAGGAACATCTGCACCTACCAACTTGCCGCCGTGCTTCCCCGCACCAGGACCTAAGTCAATTAAATAATCGGAAGCCAACATAATATCTTTATCATGTTCCACTACCAAAACTGTATTTCCAATATCAGCCAACTCTCTTAACGCTTCTATTAATTTTTGATTATCTCTTTGATGTAAACCAATACTTGGCTCATCCAAAATATAAGTGATACCTGTCAATTGCGAACCAATCTGAGTAGCCAATCGAATCCGTTGCGCTTCACCTCCCGACAAAGTTCTCGCAGGACGATTTAATGTCAAATAATCCAATCCGACATGCAATAGAAAACCAAGTCGTAATCGAATTTCTTTTAAAACTTCTTTAGCAATTATTTGCTTTCGCTTTGATAAATTTTTCTCCAATGCATCCACCCAATCCATCAAGTCCGTAAAATCCATCGACGCAAGGTCGCTGATATTTTTTTCATTTAATTTAAAATGTAAAGACTCGATTTTTAATCGTTGACCATTGCATACGGCGCATTTATCAATCATCATATAGTCCTCAGTAAAACGACGAATTTTTTCAGAAGTAGATTCTTTATACCATCGCTTCAGCATATTATTCAAACCCTCGTAAGCCAAGTTATAAACAAAGTCATGTTTATAATCTTTTTTCATTTCAAAACTTTCATCGCCTCCATTCAAAATTATCTCCAATGCTTTTTTAGGAATATCTTTTACAGGAGTGGAAAATGAAAATTTATGTTTTTTAGCAATTGCTTTCAATTGTTTGAATGTAAAAGTATCTCGCACTTCTCCGAAAGGCGCAATTCCCTGTTCGTTAATACTTTTGGTATCATCAGGAATTACTTTTGTCATATCCACTTTCATCAATTCACCCAAGCCTTTACACTCAGGACAAGCACCATAAGGAGAGTTAAATGAAAAAGCATTTGGAGAAGGTTCCTCATAAGAAAGTCCAGTTTCAGGATCCATCAAATGCTTACTATAAGGAAAAGCTTCCTTAGCATCTTGCTCTAAAAGAAAGACTAAACCGTTGCCCATTTTTAGAGCAGTTTGGAGTGACTTGGCAAAACGTTCTTTGCGGTCTTTTGATACTTTTAATCTATCAATGACCAACTCAATATCATGCACTTTATATCTGTCGATTTGCATTTTGGGAACTAAGTCTTGCACCTCGCCATCTACTCGCACTTTAGTATAACCTTGTTTTCTTACATGGTCAAATAGTTCTCTATAATGACCTTTCCGACCTCTTACCAAAGGAGCGAGTAAGAGTATTTTTTTATTGGAAAATTTCTTAAAGATTTGATCAATCATTTGCTCTTCTGTGTACTTAATCATCTTCTTTCCAGAAACATGAGAATACGCCTCACCAACTCTTGCATACAACAATCGAAGAAAATCATACACCTCCGTAATCGTTCCAACTGTCGAACGAGGATTTCTTCCAACCGTTTTTTGTTCAATAGAAATCACAGGACTTAGACCCGTAATTTTTTCCACATCAGGTCGCTCCATTTCTCCAATAAACTGTCGAGCGTAAGCGGAGAAAGTTTCCATATATCTCCGTTGCCCTTCTGCATAAATTGTATCGAATGCAAGCGAAGATTTTCCACTACCACTAATACCTGTAATAACTACAAATTGGTTACGAGGAATTTGAACATCAATATTTTTTAGATTATGAACTCGTGCTCCGATGACATCAATATTGTCGTGGATATGAAGAGTACCATTACTTTTTGATTTTGTAGTTTTTCTTTTTGCCATAGTTTGGTAGCCGATCTGATATTGGAGATAAAATGAATTGAGTCTGCAAAACTAAGAAACAGTTTCTAGGATTAGAGAGAAACGTTTATTCTTTTTTATAAAAAATAAAAAGAAGATTTAAGCGAAGCTTAAATCTTCTTTCAATATGGAAAAATGTATCACAAGTAATTCGACAACCTATACACACATACACCTAACTAAACACTTAGTACACAATCTCCATTTACCTCTTTGAAATTCTATTATTAGAAATCGCACGTTGTCGAGAACACTTATGTCTTCCTTCGGAAAATACTCTTTTCTTTAAATGTTTTGTCGATCGACCTTGCACTCGTTTTCTCCACATTTTCCAACTGCTCAATTTCATTTCTTCACGCATCAATTTTATCACATCTTTTTCAGGTACTCCGAATTGAAATTCGATAGCATCGAAAGTAGTTCGATCTTCCCAACCCATTTCTACAATGCGATTAACATCTCTTTCCGAAAGGTTATATTTCTCTGCTATTTTCATTTTAGATATTTTTTAATTTGAACATCAGTAACAACTTTTTGTTTACTGAAAATAACAAATATTTACACAAATAACATTCAGATGAAAAAGCAACACCTTCCTGAGAAAATCTGTAAAGTCTGCCAACGTCCATTTAAATGGAGAAAAAAATGGGAAAGAGTTTGGGATGATGTAAAGTATTGCAGCGAACGTTGTAAAAGACATAAATCTTTTAAGGTGAAGATTAAAAATTAAAGAACCAATTCTCCTTTTTCCACCAATCAAACCTATCTCCGCATCTTTACTTAAGTAGTCCCCACTAATTAATTGAGTAATTTTTAAACATCTTTTTTCGCTATTCTTCCTTAAAAAATTATTCCATAGCGATGGCTATGAAAGAATTTTTTAAGAAAAACTATCGAAAAAATCTAGTCTAAAAATTTCACCCAATTAATTAATGGGGGCTACTTATAAAGATATTTTTCAAATATTTTTATTTCTTTTTTGACAAAAATATTATCTTACTTGTAAAAAAATAAAAGATGAAACTTCCAAAAATAATGAAAGTCCCAAAACATAAAAGTTTTGGATACAATCCTAGATACTATGATCCTAAAAAAGAAGAATTGGAACGTAGAGTAGAACAAGGTAAAAAGAAAGGAGGAACTGATACTGAAGCTATCAAATCTCGAATCCGTACAGACCTTCGCAGTAGCAGAAATGCTGATCCTAAATTACGTAGTCGACTTATTCGCAAATCGAATAAGAGAATATTTATGATTATTGTATTGTTAGTAATACTGTCATTAATAATGATTAATGTATATTTGCCCCAAATTTTATAGTAAGCGAAGCTTACCTTCTTTTTAAGAAAATAATGGTTTTTTAGAACCAATAAAATAAATAGCAACCTATGGCTGATATCATTCAGCTCCTACCCGATTCTATTGCCAATCAGATTGCCGCTGGGGAAGTTATCCAAAGACCTGCATCTGTCGTAAAAGAGTTGTTGGAGAATTCAATTGATGCAGGAAGTACTCAAATCAAACTTATTATTAAAGATGCTGGAAAGGCATTGATCCAAGTCATTGATAATGGCTGTGGAATGTCGGAGACAGATGCTCGAATGTGTTTTGAAAGACATGCGACTTCTAAGATTAGAGCAGCTAAGGATTTGTTTGAAATTCGTACGATGGGATTTCGAGGAGAGGCAATGGCTTCTATCGCAGCTATCGCTCAGGTAGAAATGAAGACTCGAAAACACAATGAAGATTTAGGCATTCGATTGACGATTGAAGGTTCTGAAATAAAATCTCAAGAGGCATGTCAATGTAATGCAGGTACAAGTTTGTCTATCAAAAACTTATTTTATAATGTTCCTGCTCGACGTAATTTTTTAAAAACAACAACAGTAGAGATGCGTCATATCATTGACGAATTTCAAAGAGTCGCTTTAGCTCATCCTGATATATTTTTCTCTTTACATCATAATAATTCTGAAATTTTTCATTTGCCAATAAGCAATACTCGACAGAGGATTGTAAATGTTTTTGGGCAAAATAGTAATAAAAAATTAGTACCTGTTTCTGAAGAAACTGATGCGTTGAAGTTAAATGGATTTGTAGGGAAACCTGAGTTTGCAAAAAAGACTAGAGGAGAACAATTCTTTTTTGTCAATAATAGATTTATCAAAAGTGGATATTTGAATCATGCCATCATGGGAGCGTATGAGGATATGTTGCCAAAAGATACTTATCCACTTTATATTATTTTTATAGAAATAGATCCTGCAAGAATTGATATTAATGTACACCCGACGAAGCAAGAAATAAAATTTGATGATGAACGATTGGTGTATAATTATTTAAAAGTTTCGGTACGTCATGCATTGGGGCAACATAGCATTACGCCTACTTTAGATTTTGACCAAGAGCAAGCACTAACGGGTTATCGTCCTCATCAGCAAAGATTGGAACAAAATGATACCGTAAGTTATACTCAACCTTCTAAGATGAATCAGTCGCAACAATATGAGACGATTCCATCAAAAGGAAATAACTCTCCGTTGGATAGTTCTAATTTGAAAAATTGGAAAAAAGCGTATGAAGGTTTGGATGAGTTTGATGTAGAAAGTGATGGTAATGATGGTCAAGCGATTACAATTGAAAGTGGTTTTTCAGGAGAGAATCAATTGGATGATTCAAAGCAGAGTTTTTCTAAAGAAGCGAAACCTTTATTTCAAATTCATTCTACTTATATCGTTAGTCATATCAAATCAGGTTATATTTTAGTTGACCAACAGGCGGCGCATGAGCGAATTTTATTTGAGCGATATTCTACGTTGCTCAATGAAAAACAACCTCAAACTCAAAAAGAATTATTTCCAAAAAACATTACACTTACATCTGCTGATACAGAGTTACTAAAAGGTTTGTTACCTCAAATCAATCTTTTAGGATTTGATATTCAAGAATTTGGAAAAGATACTTTTGTAATTCATGGAGTTCCTACTGATATGAAACAGGGACAAGATGAACAAAAAGTAATTGAAAAATTATTGGAGCAATATAAATTAAATCAAGATTTGAATTTGAATATTCAAGAAAATATTGCTCGCTCAATGGCGCGAAGTTCTGCTATAAAAAAAGGACAAAGTTTGACTCAAGAAGAGATGCGAGAATTGGTAGATAAATTATTTGCTTGCGAAATGCCATTTACGAGTCCGAATGGAAAGAAGTGTTTTATCACTTTTGAGTTGGAGGAGTTGGCGAAGAGATTTTCTGTGTAGGAATGATAGGAACGCAGATGACGCGGATTTTTTCTCTAGGCTTGAATGGATTTTTTTTCTTTAAAATTTCAAAACAAGTTAAAAGAAAAAATCTGAGTTAATCCGCTAAAATCTGCGTCATCCGCGTTCCCATCATACAAGTCAAAATGAAAAACTACAATATATACAAGCAAGCAGGATTGATTTTAGGTCCAATTCTTTTTGGACTTATTTATTTTGGATTCCTTTCTATCGTTAATCCTGAAATTGATAAAGTTGTTGCAGTAGCTGTGTGGATGGTTGTTTGGTGGATTACCGAAGCTACTCATATTGCCGTAACTGGATTGTTACCACTTACCCTTTTTCCTATCCTTGGTATCATGACTCTGAAAGAAGTTACGCCCAATTATTCCAGTCCAATGATTTATTTATTCTTTGCAGGATTCATCATTGCACTTGCCTTGGAAAAAGTAAATCTCCATAAACGAATTGCACTTTCCATTTTAAAATTAACAGGAACCAATGCGAATGGAATCATATTAGGTTTTATGATTGCAACAGGCTTGATGAGTATGTGGATTTCAAATACTGCGAGTACGGTAGTGATGTTGCCGATTGCAATTTCGGTGATCAAGTTATTGATTGATGATGAAGATGGATTTACAAAAGGAGATAAAAATTTCGCTTTAGCGATAATGTTAGGTATCGCATTTTCTGCTAATATCGGAGGAACGGCAACTCTTGTAGGAACTCCGCCTACCGTTTTTACATTAGGATATTTAGAGAGTCAACATGGAATTACAATTGGATTTTTTCAATGGATGAAGTTAGGTGTTCCATTTGCGATATTGATGATTGCGATCACTTATTTTATTTTAGTAAAAATAGTTTACCCTAATCATCTTGGAGAAATAAAATCATCTGGTAATATTATTCAAAACGAATATGATAAATTAGGAGAGATGAGTCGAGGTGAAATAGTCGTGATGATTATTTTCTTTTTGACTGCGTTATCATGGATTTTGAGAAGTAAAATTAATGTGTGGTTTCCAGATTTAAAATTAAGCGACACGACCATAGGAATGGTCGCAGCAATGGCGATGTTTATTTTTCCATTAAATTTTAAAAAAGGAGATTTTCCATTGGACTGGGAAGACACTTCCAAATTGCCTTGGGGAATTTTAATTTTATTCGGAGGTGGATTAGCATTAGCATCAGGATTAGAAAATTCAGGATTGATAAAAATGATAGGTGATTATATTTCCACTCAAGAAAATTGGTCAGTATTTTTTATCACTTCGATATTGATAACACTCATGTTATTCCTTACGGAATTGATTGGAAATATTGCATTAGTGACGATTTTAATTCCTTTAGTTGCAGGTGTTGCAATAGGTTTAAATGTGCCCATGTTAAATATTATAGTTCCAGCAACGATGGCAGCGAGTTGTGCATTTATGCTACCGATGGCAACGCCACCTAATGCGATTGTATTTGCAAGTGGTCATATCAAAGTAGTAGAAATGGTAAGAGTCGGAATCATTTTAAATATCATTTCTGTTTTGATATTGATGGCGGTGGCTTACTTTATTGTTCCTGTTCTTTTTTAACCATAATGAAATACTTACGTATTTTTTTTAATATTTAAAATACAAAAATAGTCGTATTGATATTTTAAAATTAAACGCTTAAATTTGAATTTTAGTTTTATCTCTCTCCTTATATTTTAATTCCCCTCTTTTAATTTTAGCACAAACATCTATTCAAAAAATCATTATGAAACATACACTCATCATATTGTTAGCAGTATTGCTATGTCTATGCTCTTGCCAAAAAGAAGAAGACCTTTCCAACACAACTACAATTGTTACACCACCTCAAGAAGAAATTTCAACTACTCAAGAAGATAAAAAAGAGTTTAGAGAACAAGCTGTTCTCGGTGCTACTATGTCAAGAGATTTTTTCTCTCTTCTATTAAGTCAAAGTTTATCTCATCCTGAAATATTTGGATTGCAAGGTAACGGTCAAGTTGAAACTAGAACGAACTGTCCTCAAGTATCTACTTCAGGAACGACTCTTCCAATTTCATTAACTTTAGATTTCGGACCAGCGCCAGGTTGCACACCGCCTTTATTTACCCAACCTAAAGTTGGACAAATCATTACTACATTTAACCGACATGTATTTACTTCGGGAGAAGGTGACGATTTTACAATTGCGCTATCATCTGATTATCGAGAAGAAGGTTTTTTTATCAAATATGACTCTGGGAATCCTGTAGTTTTTAGATATAATTATGATGCAGAACAATTAGGTTATACAATGACTTTCGATGAAGACCTCGTAATGGAAAGCGTCACTACTGGAAAAATAATTAGAATTGCTGCACGTCCAGATATATTAAATCCATTTGGGAATATTGGATTTATTCCAGATTCAGGAACGGTAACGGATGATCCGTCAGATCCATTTTCTTACATTGATAATATTTGCTATCTAAGAATATTTGATACGCAAATCACATTTAATAATGTTACAGATTATTGTTTAGATATTTCGAGTGATACAGGTTATGGACTTGAGTTCCAACCGTTTGTATGTCATTGTATTACTAAAGGTGCATTAAGAGTGAATGAAAATAGTGATTGCTCAACTGCTAATAACAATGCTAATGCGGATTTGATTTATGACTTTGGAGGTGGTACTTGTGATGGAGATATTGAGATAACTATTGATGGAGTGACGACGGTGGAGAATTGGTTTTCATGTTCGTAGATTATTTTATTAAAAAGCATTCCCAAAATCATTTTGATTTAGGGAATGCTTATATCTACTCAATAATAACTTCTAGTCGTTCTCTTGTAAATGCATTTAGATAATATTCTTTTCCTCTATCTTGGATTAGTTTTGCGCCGCCTCTTCCAATGTACATTGATAGGATTGCATTTTTGGGAATTCCTTCAAAGAAATCACATGGTAAAGTGATTTGTCCATTGTTCTCATGTTTTATATGTAGCGCTCTTTTCGAGCGTTTCAAAGATTTCGATAAATCATTTGCAGACATTTCATATCGTTGTCCACTATCAAAGAAAAAAATAAATAATACATTTTTATTTTTCTTATCAACATTAAAACTAAATGTAAAATCATTTCGATTCATTTTTATATAAGGAGATGAAGGAATTTTATTTTTATTCAAAGCAGTTAAATTCAAACGTTCAGGAACATAAAATTTTTCATCAAAGACGACTTCGTTATTTTGAATATTTTTAATACTAATTTCCTTTCCGAGAATTTCATTTAAAATAAAATGATTAGTCTCATAATGATTAGATTGGTCATTTAATGATAACCGCTTAGAAGAATATCCTCTCTCTTTACTATAATTTAATTTTAAATCATTGATAAAATAATCTCCTCCA
This sequence comes from Saprospiraceae bacterium, assembly GCA_023301005.1. Lineage (GTDB taxonomy): Bacteria > Bacteroidota > Bacteroidia > Chitinophagales > Saprospiraceae > CAJQQY01. Next base: position 37,471 of record JALZVK010000035.1, read on the forward strand.
TTCATTTGATTTCTATTTGATAGATCATCAAAGTTCCAGGCATTTACTCTTCCTGAAGGAATTTCATCTATTCTATTTGAACCAGATGAATTGATGCTAACATTTCCATGATGAGACAAAAAGCGTCCAGAATATATTCCTAAGACATTGTTTATAGGTCTATGTTTAGTGAGGTCGATTACTTTTGAAAAATCAGAATTGTCGTAGTTAATTGAAGAAGTCAGACGATTATTTTTACAACCTGTATTTAAAATAAAAATGATTAGACAAAGTGTGGAAAGAAGTTTGAATGTGGACATAGCTTTTATATTTAGAAATGGAACGTATAATGATGAAAAAAATTATTCCTTATCATTTCCCTTCATCCAAACCACTCTTTGAGGGAAAGGAATCTCTATATCATTTTCTCTAAATGCATTATCAATTTCAAAACGCAAATCACTTTTCACATCTTCGATGTGAATAAAGTTTCTGGAAAAAAAATGCAACTCAAAATCTAAAGAAGAATTTCCAAAGTTGGTAAATCGTACAAAAGGATTAGGTATTTCGTTGACCCCAGGATGGTCATTGGCAGCTTTTAATAACAATGTTTTTACAAGTTTGGTGTCCGAACCATACGCCACACCGACTTCAATTTTAAATCGAACCTTTTCATCGAAATGACTCCAATTAATAACATTGTCAGTAACGAGTTTTGAATTAGGAACAACTACGGTAATACTATCACGAGTCTCTATAGTTGAAGTTCTAAGTCCAATAGATTTTACTGTTCCTACCATTCCTCCAATATTCAAAACATCTCCAACCTCAACAGACCGTTCAAATAACAATAGAATTCCGGAAAAGAAATCATTAAAAGTTTGTTGCAATCCAAGTCCCAATCCAACTAGCAATGCAGCAGCACCACCCCACAGAACAGTCATTTGTACACCCAAACTAGAAATTGCCCAAAGGGCAGCCATCGTGTACAAAACATATTTCAGTAATTGATTAATCGCATATTGCGAACCTAAATTGACATTGCTTCTTTTATAATATCGGAACAAAACCAACTGAGTAATTACCCAAAAGAGTAACCTCGCTGAAAGCAAAATTAAAATAGCTTCTAAAACATCAGCTACTTTTATTTTATATTCTCCAGAAGGAAAAATAGAATAACTATCAAGATTAAAACTTTGTAACACTAAAAATGCAGCAGCGACATAAACCAATATTCTAACCATACTTCCACCTTGACCTTCTGTCTCTTTTGCATATTTTTCTATTGAAGTTTTATGGTCTAATTCATTTCGACTTCTATGATAATTATACACTAAAACTTTGGAAGCTAACCAATCCAACATTCCCGCTACTTGCCAAATCGTCAATGCATATAAAATCGTAGAGACACGAATAATAACATTTTTGATTTTATAAATTTCAAAATCAATATTTAAAGACATGACACTTCCAATCAACGCTATCAAAATAAAAATATATCGAATGCTTCGAATGATTTTATCATTATCTCGAATTACATATTTTTCTTTCTGAAAATATCGAGGTAATAATTTATTAATCACCAATCGATAAATCATATAAATAATCACTAAAACGATTACCCACGAGATGAGATGCCTAGCGGTAACAATATGAGTTCCGATATTAAAAAGAGCACTTTGGAGGAATTCGTTAAAGTTCATTTAGAATGTTTGGATGATTAAGTTATTGTTCATAATTATTCATAAGTTATTTCGGTTTCTTTTTTCATCCTTCTTCGTTAAAAAGCCTCGCCGATGCTAGGCATCGCCTACGTTTT
>JALZVK010000036.1 GCA_023301005.1 Saprospiraceae bacterium
CATGAAGACCCTCAGTCACATGTATCGCCACGCATGGCACACAGGCCTCAAGACCACCTACTACCTAAGAACCCTCCAAGCCTCCAACATCGAGAAATCCACCATCGATGTCAAACAAGGCAAAAAGCAATACACCCAAGCTGAGAAAAACGCCTGCTCAATCGAGGCCATGATGAACGGCGAAGAGTGTGAAGCTTGTCAGTAAGCTAGGCCTTAGATAGAAACGGCTAAAGTTACTTAACATTATGACTGCAGATATAGTAACTAAAGAAGAGGTCATAAGATTATTCCAAAAATATGGTTTTGAGCATAGGGTAAGATTTTCTGGCAATGGATTTGAGGCATTTACCTATAGAACAGGTTTTTTCTATAACGCTGAACTAGTATCAGTCAGTTGTTGGGAAAAAGTTGATGAGGCTAGTAGAGATGATGCATTAGAACAACTAAAGACACTTAAGTTTTCAACAAAAATTAAGGATTATCAATCAGTTGGAGAAATTGAAGAAGATCTGTTTACAGGTTTTTTTGATGTTAAAAATTGGAAAAAGAAAATTGAAAACGAGTATGATAAGCATTGCGAGCGATGTTTGTCTGCTTTTCCTAGTGATAACCTTACCTATTCATATATCAGTGGTAGTTTCGTTAAAAACTCTGAAAAATCAGACAAAAATTTAATAGAAACAGTTACCGAGGGTATATCGGAGAATGGAGCTAAATTAATTATAGTCGAAGCTCCTGCTGGTTATGGCAAGACATGTGCTTCGTATGAAATTGTTAAATCTATTTCAGATCAAGACAATGAACAAATAATTCCGTTTTTTGCTGAATTCTCACGCGATAGGCAAGCAAGAGTGTTTAGTCATATCCTTACAAGGGAAGTTGACCGTTCGTTTACTTCCGTCCGATCTGATGTTGTTATCGACGAAATAAAATCAGGGAAAGTGATAGTTGTCCTCGATGGTTTTGATGAACTTTTACAGGATCAGCCTGACAAGGAAAAATCGAACTTTGAAGCGGCTGAGCAAATGCTGGAAACTATTAGCGAGCTCCTTGAAGGCGATGCAAAAGTTATACTTACCTCAAGACGGTCAGCAATATTTGATGGGGAAGCATTTAATGATTGGATGGTAAGTCATGAAACTTCATTTACGATTGAACGCTATAGACTTGAAAAACCAACTCTTGAGGATTGGTTGCCTTGGGGTAGAATTAAAGAATTGGAAAATAGAGGTATTGATTTGACCAAGATCGCGAATCCGGTCTTGCTGGGTTATCTTAGCTCGCTTAATGATAATGATTTTTCTGAATTGCTAGATGATGCAGACTCAATTGTTAACTACTATTTCACAGCAATGATGGAGAGGGAGAATGATCGCCAGAATCTTTCCATGAATCCCGAGGAACAGTTAATGGTTTTGAAACATATCGCCAATGATATGAGTCAGAAAAATTATACATCAGATTCAAAAGAATCTTTGGTAAAGCTCATCTTGGATTCCAATTTGCATACCTTACAAGATGTTAGAAAGAGGCATGCTGTTGTAGATCGTCCCACAACTGAGAGACTTGCGACGACATTGTCAAATCATGCGTTTTTAGATCGGTGTGATGAAGGGGGGAATATTCAGTTTGTGAACGAATTTGCCTTGGGTTACTTTTTGGCAGCTTGTGCAATCAGTGATGGTGATTGGATGGCGCATGATGAGAGGTTTGTAGAGCCCCCGGTATTATCTTATGTTTCGATGCCGAAGACAAATCGAGTTGAGCTTTGGGATTCTCTTCAAACAATGTTGGGGTTCGTAACTAAATCTGATCGTGCACGATATGAATTTCAATTACTACGTAAATTTAGAGGCTCTAACTATGTTGGAGAGGAAATAAGGAAAGTTGATTTTAACGAGATCTTGCTAACAAAAGATGAGGATCTTAAAAATATTGTGTTCACCGAATGTATTTTCAAGCGGGTGAAGATTGATACAGATAAGTGTGATGATGTTACGTTTTTGAACTGTGAATTTTGGGATAGCGATATTTTTGGTTTGGCGTCAGATGATCAAGTCCACTTTTATGCCTGCGGGGGTAATAATGAAATTGTTTCGTCTTGGAACGAAGTAAACGATGAGCCCAAGATCCCGACTGGTCAAGCGGAGGAGTTTTCAGAGATAGAAAAATTTGTATTAATGAAATTTTTTCAATCTAGTAGTATGAATATCGAGCGACTCCAAGTTTTTACAGGGACTCTTTTTAAAGATACAGAGTATCAGCGAAAGGCTATTCTCAAATCCATGCGGTCTTTACGACAGAGTGGATTTATTGTTCCTGCAAACGATCATAGTTTTATTGCTCTTAATCGTGATTTTATACCTGAAATAAAAGCCCTTCTAAGTAAGAACAATGAACGGTAATCTTGACAATATTAGAAAGAACCTTGTTTCTTGTATCACTGAGAGTTTAGATTCTATAGGTTTGATGTATAGGTTGTTTGATCGTACAAAAACTGCTAATTCTATAGAAAAAAAGCTCAACGCTGATACTCAATATGGTTCGACTAAACTGTTGCAGGATTTGATTGGTATTCGTGTTGTTTTATACTTTAGAGACGATGTCACCATAGTGCGTGATGCGATCAAAAAAATATATACTGAACGCACTGAAGATCAGAGTATTGATCATTTGGGAACGAGTGAGTTCCAAGCACGGAGGTTTAATCTTGTGTTCGCTAGTGACGATGATGGGTGGTCAGAAATAAAAACAGAGTTTAGAGATAAAGTGGATAACACTTTTGAGGTGCAAATAAGGACAGTTTTTTCTGAAGGGTGGCATGAGGTCGAGCATGACTTAAAATATAAGTTCGAAGATGATTGGTCTTCGGTTCCTGAATTTTCGAGAAATATGAATGGTGTTCTAGCATCTCTTGAAACCAACGAATGGACAATGTTACGAATTTTAGAAGATCTGTCTTATAGTCACTACAAAGGTGGGAAAATCATAGAGATGTTTCGTCAGAAACTTCGGCTTAAGTTAACTTCATTTGACCTATCTACAGAGCTAGTAGACATCCTTTCGAATTCCAAAGTTTTAAAATCTTTTTACAGGCTTGATCGAGAATTGCTGCTTCAGAAAATGATAGCCGTCGGTTTTAGATACCCATTATCATTGGAAAATATTATTTATTTTTCTAACTACGTTTTCATTCGGGATTCTAAAATATTATCTACTACGCCCCATTTCTTGATCGAGGAAATCGCAGAGACCCTTGATGTTTCTTTGGGACTATCGCAAATAGGCATAGCTAAAGGTATCGCTTTTAAAGCGCACGATGGACAAAAGCGACGTGATGGAAGTCCTTATATTAACCACCCTAAGGCGGTGGCTGCAATGTTGACTGGGGTAGATGAAATTACTACCGCCTGGCTACATGATGTAATCGAAGATTCGGATTTAACGGAAGCTAACCTTCGTGAACAGGGTATAGCAACCGAGGTAGTCGCAGCAGTGCATTTGTTAACAAGAACACAAGACGTTGATTACAGCGACTATATATCAAATATCGCTAAAAACCCTCTAGCCAGAAAAGTCAAAATTCACGATATTCTCCACAATCTTTCTGATTCACCTATGCCAGACAAACTAAAAATCTATACAGAGTCACTGAGAAAACTAATGTAATAAAAGGGGTCAGCAACTGTCTTTAGTGATAATATAAAGGGACAGACCCGAATGGCACTGACTTAAGCAAATGATCGGGGTTTTCCTCGGTACGGAATCTCACTGTATTCTGAGCGTGGACGGGTCATATAACTGTAGCTTTTTGGTCGCTGTTTTACAGCTCTCGGTTCGTGTCTATAGGGGCGCGAGTT
>JALZVK010000037.1 GCA_023301005.1 Saprospiraceae bacterium
TACTGCATTGTTAAATCTATGAGACAATTGTTTATCACCTGTGTCATGTCTATTCGGAATAAAATTAGCTTGGACAAGATCAGGATTGTCTACATCAAAGAATCTCCATCCAGTCAATGCTCGTGCTAATTCCACAACATCATCTTCCGTATAATTAGTATAATCTCCAGGTCCAGCAGCAGCGCCTTTTCCTATGGTAAATAATTCGAGTAACTCTCTTGAGAAATTTTCATTAGGTGCAAATTTGGAATTGGCAGTACCATTTAAATAAATCAACATGGAAGGATCAACAGTAATCCCTTCAACTAATGTCTTAAAGTTTCCTAGCGCATTCTCTCTTAAAAAAGTAATGTAAGTGTACATCGCTCTAGGAACATTAGTACTCGCTACCACAAAATGATTATGCCAAAAAAGTGTCATCTTTTCGGAGATGTTCATTCCTGAGTCATAAATATTTTTATAAGTCCATGCACGTAGAGAACTTCTTCTCGCTGCTCTTAATCCAGTAACTTCAGGACTAGGTTCAAGTGTGTTAACCCAAGTTTCTCCATTAGGAATATTTGGATCATTTTCGAAATTATAATATACAGGTGGAGAGGGAAGTGGTTGACTTTCAAATAAGGTTGTTATCGTTGCATCCAAACCATCGGCAGTTGCTTGTTTGATTTGCGCATAGGTTGGACCAAAAGTCGTTCGTCGAAGTAAGTGCGCCGCTTGTTCAAATCCCCAAGGTCCAGTATAAGGACTAAAAGAAGTGGTGACTGTAGCAGCAGGAGTCATTGTTTTTTGTGTAGCCTTTTTTTGTTTTCCAAGCAATAAGGCTAATGAAGATCTTCTATTCATGAGGTATTTTAATTAGATGAAGAATAGGTTTTGAATCTAAGTTTTGAGAATATTAAGAGAGTCGTTTTATGAGTTGAATGCAAGTTGTAATTTAAGAAAGGTTTTTAAATTTAGGTAAATATTTTATGTAAGTTGATTTCCTTTCTTTTACTTTAACAAGTACTTGGGTGTAAAAAGTGTACCAATTAAGTGTAACGTTTTTTTTACTATGTCATTAATTATACATTAATCTTTCTTTTTAATATTTTTTAAAAAAATAAAATATTTGACTTTTAAAATATTTGAAAACTACTATATAGATGTTATTTTTTGAGAAAACATGTGTGAGTATTTTGATTTTTTTTTGAATAGATATTTGTAAATATATTGTTGTTAAATATCTGTAATTATAAGATAAGTTAAAGTTTTTCAATTTTTAAAATATATATTTTAGTTTAGCATTAACATTAAGAGAAATGTCAAATGGTAAATCCTCTTATCATTTGAAATAAAAATGCTGAATCAACTCTATTATTTAACATAAATTTTATAAACATGAAAAATCTTAAGCACCAAGCACCAAGCTTTTAAGTTTTTAAATTCTTCAGTTCTTACCTTTTTGATCTTTTCAATTTTTCTTACGATACCAATTTCAAGTTGTGATAATCAAATGCAAGATGATTTACAGCAAAATGCTGTTTGTGATAATTATGATCAATATGAAACATTAGATGTATTCATATATGAACAATTACAGTATAGATTTGACTATCCTGATCCTTTTGCTTTTATTCCTGAAGCTCAAAGAACAGATTTCATTCACAAATTTGATTCTTTAAAAAATCAAGTAGATTTACTAGGGTTTCAAAATGTTTTAACCTCTTTGGAGACAGAGGGCGATATCAGTCCTGAAATGAATAACTCAATATTAGAACTGTATGATTACATAGACCAAAGTACCTTCGATAGTCAGTCAAGTTTTGATGTAGTCAGTCAAGGCATTCAAAATAAAATAGCAATTAAAAAAAGTGATTCCTCTATCAGTTGCTATGATAGAAAAGCTATCGTTGCATATTATTCTTATATGAAGGGAGTAGTTGATTATTTTGGAGATAGTTATTCTTTATCACCAGTCTCAATAAATCAAGCATTAGTTAGGGATTGTTCTTTTTGGGATAATTTTAAATGTTTTATGACACAAATTGCAATTAATGCAGGAGCAGGTGCATTAATATTGGGATTGATAGGTGTAGGAATTGCTGGTCCTGGAGGAGGAATTGTAGGGGTTGCAACTGGAGCCGTAATTGGAACACTAGTTGGAATTATAGAAGGAATACAAGCAATCCAAAATGGACCAGGAGGTCCATGCTGTCCTAGTGAGTTAGATTGTACTCCTATAAAAGGAGTATCAATTAAATTACTTAATTGTTCTGGAGAGGCAGAATATACTGCATGGGGATTTGGTAATGATATAAGTTCATTATTTTGGACAAATACATTTGGAACTCCTATTTCTGCAACGACTGCTGCTTCTTCACCTAGATTATCAATAGTACAAGATGTTCCTTCTACTGCTGTGGAAACTACTATTACTGCAATTTGTTCAGAAGGTACCATTTTTCCTAATGGTATTACCTATGTAAATAATTTAGAAGCTTTATCAAAATCAATTACTGGGATTCACTTAACTGGACCAGATCAAGTTGTGGGAACACAAACGGATTATTATAATTTGATAGGCATGTTTCCATTTACCAATTCCAATTTCATATCTAATATATCAGTTACCTGGAGTGTGACAGGAGGTACTATTATAAATACTGATCAAAGTCATATGGCAGTAACTTGGTTTCCAGGTTTTGCAGGAGGAACTGTGACAGCTACTGTAACCAATACATGTCCAGGAGGAGAAACTAAAACTTTTGTTATTGATGTAACGACAGGTGGGCCAATTATTTAGAATATTTTAAATTAATAAATAGATATAATATCTGGCAAATATCAATTTTATAAAGATGAACTATTTGTTTGACTTCGAAATTTACCAGATTATATAACACAAAATAAATCAATATGGAAAAGTCTCTGTTTTATCTTTTTATCATAACCATATTAATATTTTCATGTAAAGAGGAAAAGGATCAGTTTGAGCAAGCAAGAGAAGATTGTAGAGAGGATATGACATTTAATTGTATTGGTGTTCCTACTGAAGAAATATATTTCAAAGCTGAAATTGACGGAACAGAAGTTTGTATAGGAACAACTGATAACACTATATTTTATAATAGAAATGGTATAGGTACAGTCTCCACCACTTCTGCTAGTGAGCCAACTTTCACTCCTAGTGCGCCTATATTTTCCTCTTTTTTTGCGTTTAGTTTATCTTCCAATAATGGAGTTGATCGACCTGTTGATTATGCTCCAAGTGTAGACATTCAAACACCATATATTTACGATACTATAACTTATCCTAAATCATATTACTTAGATAGTTTTTTAATAGAAGGAGTCAACTTACCTTTAAAAGACTTATCAAGTTATTCATCTAAGTCTTCTGGTTTCCAGTTTGGAATTAGTTGGAATTGTGAAATAAATGATTATGAATTAGGAGACGCATCAGTAGGAGTTAGAATCACTCCAAGAGAAGATGATGAAGATGCTATATTTATGGTAAGTAATTTAGAGAAAAAAAGGAAAGGGGACACTCTATTTTATGATATTACTTTTCAGATAGAATTTGATTTATATCATTTTGAAAACAGTAGAGACGAACCAGAGTATTTTGGAAAATTGGAAAATGGAGAGTATCGTACAAAATTCACTATTATAGAATAAATAGACAATTATATGAGTAACTATTCAGCGCCTGCTGAATAGTTACCAATTTAAAAAAACTATTCCTCTTCATCCACCAACTCCAATTCAATCGTTCGTTTTTCAATATCTGTTTCTGTAATTCTTGCTCGCACTTTTTGACCCATTTTTAAAATTCTACCTGAACGAGTACCTACCGCTTTTAATCGACTAGATTCCAATTCAAAAGACTCATCAAATTTTTCAAAACCAATTAATCCTTCCGCATGACTATGATCGATTTGAACAAAAATCCCTCTATCAATCATCCCTGAAATATGCGCATCGAATACTTCACCTAAGTGTTTACTAGAATATTCTACTTGTTTATATTTTACAGATTCTCGCTCCGCTTCCATCGCTTTTCTTTCTTGACTTGAAATATGTTTGCATTGCGCTTCCAAGTCTCCTTTGTCAGTTCGGAAGATTTTGTCTTCTAGATTTTTTTCTAAAATACGATGTGCTAGCACATCAGAATATCGTCGAATAGGAGAAGTAAAGTGAGAGTAATTGTCAAATGCTAAACCATAATGTCCAATATTATCAGAAGTATAAGCAGCCTTTGACATAGAGCGAATCGCAATAGGTTGCAACATTCTAAGTGCTTCATTCTCTTTAGCAGCTTCATCTAATTCCATAAAACTATCAGCAATCTCTTGCGGCGTTTGGAATTTCATTTTAAATCCTAACTCTAAAGCGAAGCGAGCAAATTCTGCAATTCGTTCTTGGTCAGGTTCATCATGCACACGATATACAAATGGAATTTCTACACCATTACTTTTATTGATGATATAAGTTGCGACTTCTTTATTAGCCAACAACATGTATTCTTCAATCAGCATGTGAGCATCTTTTCGCACCTTTACATACACATCAACGGGAGTACCTTCTTCGTCTAATTTGAACTTAACTTCAGGAGATTCGAAATTGATTGCGCCATTTTTAAATTTCCGTTTTCTTAATTTTTTAGAAATTTTATTTAAATCTAACAATTCATTTACGTAATCACCTTCACCTGTTTCTATCACCTCTTGTGCTTCCTCATAAGTGAATCTTCGATCAGAATGAATCAATGTTTTTCCAAACCAACGCTCTTCCACTTTTCCTTTTTCATTAAAAATAAAAACAGCACTAAATGTTCTTTTATCTTCATTCGGTCGAAGCGAACAAAGTTCATTTGAAATTTTTTCAGGTAACATCGGAAGCACTCTATCTACCAAGTAAACAGAAGTACAACGTTTAGAAGCCTCTTTATCCAACGAAGTATTTGGACGAACATAATGAGAAACATCTGCGATGTGAACACCTATTTCTTTTCGTCCATCTTCCAAAATTCTATAAGACAAAGCATCATCAAAATCCTTCGCCGTATCAGGGTCAATCGTAAAAGTAGTGATGTCTCGCATATCTCTACGTTGAGTAATTTCTGCATCAGTAAGTGCTTCGGTCAATTGATCTGACTCTCGATTGACTGCATCTGAAAATTCTAATTCAAAACCTTTATTGATCAGAATCGACTTCATAGCTAAATCACTTCCACCTGCTTCGCCTAGTACACTTGTTACAATTCCAGTAGGTCGGTCATCTCTTTTCTTTCCCCAATCTGTAACTTTGACAACTGCGATTTCTCCATCTTTAGCATCTTTAAGATCTTCTAGTCGAACCACAACTTCCATGTGTTCCAACTTAAAACTATTAGGTGTCAAAATCGCATAATTAGAATACACTCGAAGTGTTCCCAAAAAATGTTCTGTAGCTCGATCAAGAATTTTAATAATTTCTCCTTCTGCTTTTCTACGACCACGAGGTTTGTGAACAGATACTTGAACTCGGTCACCTTGCATCGCATTATGAGTATGCTTAGGTGCGACATATACATCGTCTTCTAATTCTTCAATTTGAATATAAGCAGCACCTGAGCGAGTCAAATCTGCAAAACCGATATGTAATTTTCTTCTAGACTTCACCGCTTTTTTAGAATCAGCAAATCTATCCAATCGAAATCTTCCAGGTTCTATTTCAAATAGTTTTCCATCAGCAGATAACTTTGTCATCGCATCTATAACAGAATCTTTACTATTAGTCAATCCTAGTTTTTTGATAACTTGTTTGAAGTTGTATCGTTTTTTAGGATTAGTTTTCATTAGCTTAAAAATCGCCTTTTTCAAATCTTCCGCTTTGAGCTTTTGCCCCATATTTATTTGTTTAAATTTCTTTTTCTTTGACATAATTTTTTTAAAAGTGTTTAAGTGTATGAGTTTATAAGTATATAAGTTGACGAGCTAGATTTTGAGTTCCTCTAAATAAAAATAATAGATATTTAAAGTTATTCGACAACTCATATACTTATAAACTCATATACTTAAACACATTAATTTTTATTTGATAAATACTTAATGAATCCTAAAGTAAGATTACGGGTATTGTCAACCATCGTATGCAATTCAATAAGCTTATTTTTTTCGTAATATGAAATATCTTCAAAAAGATAAAGCATACTTTTTACTTCATTAGCAGAAGCTACGCTGATTTCTAAAAATCTAATTTTTTCTTTTTTGCTAAATCTT
>JALZVK010000038.1 GCA_023301005.1 Saprospiraceae bacterium
GTTGATGACAATAGCAGTAATAAAATTCCACAAAATATATGAATTCGATTTATAGACATGTTTTTAATTTGAAATGGGAAAATACGAATTAAGATTTAATACTCTATAACAAAAGTATTTATATTGTCTTTTATGGACAAAGATAGGTGTCGTGGTTTTACAAGTAAGTATCGGTCATATTGAAATGCTTTACGCCTTAGATATTGTGAGATAAACATAGCACCGTACTTTAGTACGGTGAAATCTATAAACTAATAGGCTTTAGCCATACATAAGTGTATAAAGCTAAAGTCACTATTTATAAAGGACGGTTCTTTGAATTTAAAATAACTTTACTTGGAAATTTATACAATTTAAAAGTGGATGATACTTCTTCCATTTGTGGAAAACTAGTTCCATTAAAAAAAAAAATAAATACACTTTTCAATAACCATTTCGCAATAAGAAGCATATTATATATATGTTCTCTTGTCGTATGAACAAATTATAAGTAAAAATTATTATATTAAGCAGAGTTTATTCTGAATAAAATTGCACGACCGACAACCGTTAGCCGTCAATCGAATAAACTCAAAACTTTTCTTCACTCAAAAAAAATATCGTTATGAAAAAAGCATTACTATTTTTCTTTTTTACAATTACAGTTATCGCACTTCAAGCACAATCAGAAATTATACATGAATCATTCGGAGATGGTTGGGTGATTCCAATGAATGCCAATGAAGCAGTTGATATTGATAATGACGGTTCAGTTGATTTTTATATAAATGGCTTCCAAGATGAGTTGGGATTTGTTCCAATTTTTGCGGTAGGTTGTTTTTCTAGTCCAAGTGAACTTGCTTATACAAGCTTTAGTTCAAGAGAATTACAAATACACGAGACAGGTGAATTGGTTCAGTTGAATGAATTAAATTTGTTCGACTATATAGACGACGATAGAGGTTCAGCTTATAGTTTGACAGGAGGATTGGCTGATGGTTGGGTAGATGGTCAAGATGTGTATATTGGGTTTGCAGTTATTATAGTGAACACTCCAGGTCATGTGCGAAATGGTTGGTTAAGAACTTCAGTTAATACGACAACCAATGAGTTGACCATTCATGAATGGGCTTATTCAGAAGTTCAAGAGAATTATGATGGCGGAATTTTAGTAGGTGACACAGGCGAAGTTACAAGTGTAAAAAGCTTGGATAATATTCAAGATATTTCTATCAGTCCAAATCCAGCTACTGAAAATGTGCAAGTTGTTTTTGATTATACAGGTAATGAAAATTTATCAGTAGTTATTCAGAATAGTATCGGACAAGTGGTGTATAGAGATAATTCAGGTAGCAATATTTTAAATGTCGCAACTGATAATTGGACAAATGGAATTTACTTTGTTCGATTTGAAACGGAGACGGGGATTCATACGGAAAGGCTTTCTGTTGCTAAGTAAAATTTTTAACACATAGGCACATAGAACACATTGCTTTTTTTTTGTTAACCTAAATATACTATGTGTTCTATGTGCCTATGTGTTGAAAATCAAGTTCGAGAATAAATGCAAAAACCGCTAGATATTATAATGTCTAGCGGTTTTTGTATTTTATAACAATAAAATTACATTTTCTTTTTTTTATTAAATAATCGTCGAAACACTTTCCGAAATCTTCGCCTGATTCAAACGCTCATCCTCAATCCAAGCAGAAATAATATCTCCCATTTGAGAACAAGTATATTTGATATTCGGATTTAAGTCAGGCGTTCCGATTCCTTTGGACAAACAAAAACGAACCGCATTACGAACCGTCCGAGCTTCTTCAAATAAATCAAAACTTTCTAACAATAACGCTACAGATAAAATAGTCCCAATAGGATTCGCAATATCTTTCCCTGCCGCTTGCGGATAAGAACCGTGAATAGGTTCAAACATAGAAGTCTTTTCACCCAAAGAAGAAGAAGGCAACATGCCCAATGAACCAGTCAATACACTCGCCTCATCTGATATTATATCTCCAAACATATTGCTCGTCAAAATCACATCAAATTGTTTTGGGTAAATAATAATTTGCATTGCAGTATTATCTACAAACATAAAATCAAGTGTCACTTCAGGATATGATTTAGCAATTTCTTTTACTGTTTTTCGCCACAATCTCGAACTCTCTAATACATTAGCTTTGTCAACAAGTGTTACTTTTTTTCTACGATTCATCGCAGCCTTAAATGCTTTATGAGCAATTCTTTCGATTTCCATAACATGGTATTCACATTTATCGAAAGCAGACATTCCGTCATCACTAGTTGACTTTTCTCCAAAATAAATACCACTCGTCAATTCTCGAAAAATCATCATATCAACGCCATCAATATTTTCAGGACGAAGAGGAGAGAGGTGCAATAAATTAGGATGAGTCGCCACAGGTCGGATATTACAAAATAGACCTAAGCCTTTTCTTAATCGTAATAGTCCTTGTTCAGGGCGAACTTTTGCATTAGGATCATTGTCATATTTCGGGTCGCCAATTGCTCCAAACAGAATAGCATCTGATTCCATACAACTTTTCAAAGTTTCTTCTGGTAGTGGATCACCAGTTCTATCAATTGCGATTGCTCCTACATCAGCATGACAATAAGTAAACTTATGATTGAACCTTAAAGCAATAGCATCCAATGCTTTTTTGCCTTGTTCAATTACCTCGGGACCAATTCCGTCACCTGCGAGTACTGCGATTTTTTTTTCCATGAGAAATAGTTTTATTATAATTTATTTAGTTAGTACGCTTTATTATTTTACCGCAGAGTTATGAAGGAGTTATGAAGGAGTTTGCACGGAGTTTATTAAACAATCCTATTCGACAACTCTGTGTAGCTCTGCGAAAACTCATTTTAACTCTGCTGTAAAAAATAAATCTAAAAAATTGTTTGCGTTTTTTCAAACGCTTCGATTTTATCTTTTTTTGAAATTAAAAAATCAATATCATCATATCCATTTAGCAAGCACATCTTCTTATAAGAACCAATTTCAAAGTCCTCATATTTTCCATTATCTAAAATAGCAATTCTCTGTGCTTCGAGGTCAACCATGATTTCCGTTTGTGAATTTTTTTCAATACATGAAAATAACTCATGTAGAAATTCAGGCGAAACTGTTATCGGAAGCAATCCATTATTCAATGCATTTCCTTTAAAAATATCTGCAAAGAAACTCGACACGACCACTTTAAATCCATAATCAAATAATGCCCAAGCAGCATGTTCACGACTTGACCCACAACCGAAGTTTTTACCTGCCACTAATATATTTCCTGTATAGGTAGGATTATTAAGCACAAAATCTTTTTTAGTGACATTGTCTTGTTCGTATCTCCAATCTCGAAATAAGTTATCTCCAAATCCATCTCTAGTCGTTGCTTTTAGAAATCGAGCAGGAATGATTTGATCGGTATCGACATCTTCCATTGGAAGAGGAATTGCGGTCGTAATTAATGTTTTAAATTTTTCCATAAGTAGCGGCAACCCTAGTGGTTGCCCATTTTTTTATTTAAAATAACGGCAACCCAAATGGTTGCCCATTTTTTATTTTTAAAATTAAATTAAAATCGGCTTGACGATTCGGGTAAGCACGAGGCTTACCCCAACAATGTTCTTACATCCACAATCTCCCCCGTAACAGCAGTCGCCGCCGCCATC
The DNA here is from genome assembly GCA_023301005.1 of Saprospiraceae bacterium. Lineage (GTDB taxonomy): Bacteria > Bacteroidota > Bacteroidia > Chitinophagales > Saprospiraceae > CAJQQY01. The sequence goes on from JALZVK010000038.1 coordinate 3,676, forward strand.
AAAGGACTCGCCAAAATAGTCCGAGCACCTTGCCCTTGTCTCCCTTCAAAATTCCGATTGGAAGTAGAAATACAATATTCTCCCTTCGGTATTTTATCATCATTCATTCCCAAACACGCAGAGCAACCAGGTTCTCTTAATTCAAATCCAGCAGCTTCAAATATTTTATCCAAACCTTCAGATTGCGCTTGTTGTTGCACTAACTTCGAACCAGGAACAATCCATACATTCACATTATTCGCTTTTGTTTTTCCTTTTACAAAATCAGCCACCAAACGTAAATCTTCAATTCTAGAATTAGTACAACTACCTATAAAAACATAATTGACTTTTTTTCCAATCAAAGAATTACCAGTCTGGAAGTCCATATAATTCAAGGACTTTTGATAAGAATCAGAACTTCCCGTAGCATCAGGCGCAGGAATCGTATCACTTACTTTCATACCCATTCCAGGGTTAGTACCGTAAGTAATCATCGGTTCAATATCAGTAGCATCGAAGTGATACTCTTTATCAAATGCAGCACCTTCGTCAGTATAAAGCGTTTTCCAAAACTCAACAGCTTTGTCCAACTCTTCACCTTGAGGCGCGAATTTTTTTCCATTTACATAATCGAAAGTAGTTTGGTCAGGTGCAATCAATCCACCTCTTGCACCCATCTCAATACTCATATTACAAATCGTCATTCGAGCTTCCATAGAAAGCGATCGAATGGTCGAACCTGCATATTCAATAAAATAACCAGTACCACCAGATGCAGTTAATTTGGATAAAATATAAAGGATAATATCTTTTGATAAAACGCCAGTTTGCAAATCTCCATCAATAGTGATTCGCATTTTTTTAGGACGATTTAATAACAAACATTGTGTCGCCATCACTTGCTCCACTTGACTCGTACCGATTCCAAATGCAATACTTCCAAATGCGCCATGTGTAGAAGTATGACTATCACCACAGACGATTGTCATTCCTGGTTTTGTAAATCCTAACTCAGGTCCGATGACATGTACGATACCTTGATACTGATGACCCAAACCGTAAAGTTCGATTTCATTTTTTTTACAATTATCTATTAAGGTATTGACTTGAGTGCGGGAGAGTGGATCTTTGATGGGAAGATGTTGATTGATTGTGGGAACGTTGTGGTCGGCAGTAGCTACTATTTTTTCTTTTCTAAAAATTTCTAAACCACGTTTTTCCAAACCCGAAAAAGCTTGAGGACTTGTCACTTCATGAATGAAGTGTTTGTCGATATATAAAATGTCTCGACCGCTATCTAGTTTATCTACAATATGGTTATCCCATATTTTATCGAACAATGTTTTTTTCATATAGATGTAAATGTATTGTTATTTTTTTAAAAGTCCCAAAAGAACAATGTCATTGACATAAGAATTGAAGACCTCTGTGAAACTCTGATCGTTCTCTGTGGAACATTGTGATATAGTCAAGTTAGAAGGCTATTTCACAGAGTTTCACAGAAATTTTTCACAGAGTTACACAGAGAAAAGAGCTTATGACAAGGATATAAATTATGGTTTTATTTTTTTCTAAATAAAAAAAAAGCCGGACTCCTAGAAGCCCGACGACCTAACCAAATATAATTATTGAACGTACAATTTTTGAAAATTAAATAGAAGCTGCGGTCACTCTTTTCAAATGCGTTTTACACAATTGGTGAAGTGCTTCCTCATTTACTTCCTTTAACTTATCCGCAAGCGTTAAGAATTTTTTATAAACTAAATCCAATTCCAGTTTAGTTAATTCAATTCCAATTTGCTTTGCTTTATAAGCCAAGGCAGCACGACCACTTCGAGCCGTCAAAACAATTAACGATTGTTCCACTCCAACATCTTTTGGATCCATAATTTCGTAAACCTCTCTTTTCTTAATCACACCATCTTGATGAATCCCTGAAGAATGAGCAAAAGCATTAGCACCTACAATTGCTTTGTTCGGTTGAACAACAACTCCCATCTTATCAGAAACTAACTGACTCATTGGGTTTAGCATTTTTGTATTTATATTGTTATAAAGATTCAGGTGACTATGTTGTCGCATAATCATTACTACTTCTTCGAGAGAAGTATTACCAGCTCGCTCGCCGATACCATTGATGGTACATTCTATTTGGCGAGCACCGTTTTGGATGCCTGCGATAGAGTTTGCGGTAGCTAATCCCAAGTCATTATGACAATGAGTAGAAATTATAGCATTGTGAATGCCTTTGACATTTTCCTTTAAAAATTTTATTTTTTCGCCATACTCCTGTGGCAAACAATATCCAGTCGTATCTGGAATATTGACAACTGTTGCGCCTGCTTTAATTGCTGCTTCGATTACTTTCGCTAAATATTCATTACTAGTTCTCCCTGCATCTTCTGCATAAAATTCTACATCTTCTACAAATGTCTTAGCATATTTTACAGCAGCGACAGCTCTTTCTATAATTTTTTCAGGAGTAGAATTTAGCTTACTATATATATGTAAATCGGAAGTTCCAATTCCTGTATGAATTCTAGGACGTTTCGCCAAAGTCAATGCATCGGCTGCAACCTTTATATCATTTTCGATTGCTCTTGACAATCCACATATAATAGAGTTAGTTATCGCTTTAGATATTTCAACTACCGATTTGAAATCTCCAGGACTTGAAATCGGGAAGCCCGCTTCGATAACATCTACATTTAATTGTTCCAACTGTTTAGCTATTGCTACTTTTTCTTCCGTACCTAATTTACAACCAGGCACTTGTTCGCCATCTCTTAGAGTTGTATCAAAAATATATACTTTATCGGTTGCCATAATTTTTATTTATTACTTTTTGAAAAGACTAATAGAACTATTTAGCTTCGCTAAATTTTATTTTTCAACGCAGAGATACTGAGGCGCAGAGTTTTTGATTTCAATATTTAAAGAGAACAAATAAACGCTGACTCTCCGTTTAAAAATTTATTGGCGAATACCAATTTTGAAAGTTTTTTCAAAAGAATGATTTTTATAAAATCGGTTAAACTATATTTTTTATAAAAAAATGTAAGTTTGTGTACGTTTCAAAGATATTCTATCAAAGCTGAAAAAAAATATTAAAAACGCTTCATGTTACAGTTCGTATTTTTTGTTATTTAGATGTAAATGGTTGATATTCAATGTTTTAAGAAATAAGTAATTACAATGCCAAAGCAACAAACTGACTATTTGATTCAATTAATAACTTCTTTGACCAAGGCGGAGAAGCGGCAATTTAGGTTATGGGTCAATCGTAATCAGGCAAATGCAGATGTATTGTTTTTAAAATTGTTTGATTTTTTAGATAAACAAAAAAAATACGATGAGGAACTCATCCTAAAAAAGATTCCTGGAATTAAGAAAAGGCAAATCTCTAATCTTAAGGCACATTTATATAAACAATTATTATTAGCGTTACGATTACAACATCGTTCGAGCAATACAGATATTGAGATTCGAGAGCGAATTGATTATGCTCGAATTTTATATAACAAAGGATTGTATCGACAAAGTTTAGAGATTTTAGATAAGGCAAAATCATTGGCAAAAGTTGCTCAATTGGATGCGTTGCGTTTGACTATTTTAGAATTTGAAAAACATATAGAGTCACAGCATGTGACTAAAAGTATAGATAATAAAGCGGAACAACTCGCTAACGAATCTATTGAAATGAGTAAAAAGGCAATGCGGAAAAATCTCTTTTCCAATTTGGCGATCAACTTATATAGTCTTTATTTGAAAGTTGGATATGTGAGAAATGAGAAAGAATATTTTTTTGTAAAAGAGTTTTTCCATTCCAACTTACCTAATCATGATATTAATGAGTTAAGTTTTTTTGAGAAAATGTATTTGTACCAATCTTACTCTTGGTATTATTTTATGACTCAAGATTTTTTAAATTATTATCGTTACGCTCATAGGTGGACAGAGTTGTTTCATGATAATCCAAAGATGATTGAATTGGAAATCCCGCTTTATCTCAAAGCTTTGCATAACACATTAAATGCGCTATACTTAACTCAGCATCATGGTAAATATTCCAAAGCATTAGCCGTATTAGAAACCGTCGGCGAAAAGTATTATCAAAAGAAATCCAAAAATGTAGATAGCTTGTTACATATCTATTTATATTTTAGTCGTATCAATTTGAATTATATGGAAGGCACATTTACCGAAGGGTTAAAGTGGGTGCCTAAGTTGGCTCAAAAATTAGAGACCAACGAATATAATTGGGATACTCATCGTATCATGGTTTTTAATTATAAAATTGCTTGTATGTATTTTGGGTCAGGTGATAACGAAACTGCAATTGATTATTTAAATAAAATTATTAATCAAAAGAGTCCTGACTTACGAGAAGATATTCAATGCTTTGGAAGGATACTTTGTTTGATTGCTCATTTTAATTTGGGCAATGATATGTTGGTTGAATATCAAGTGAAATCGGTCTATCGGTTTTTAACAAAGATGGAAGACATGCAGCAAGTGCAAAAAGAGATTTTAAAATTTATTAGAAAAATACCTCGCATCAAAAAAGAGAATCTTAAATCTGAATTTATCACTTTGAGAGATAATTTTGTAAAAGTGAGCGAGATGGAATATGAGAAACGCCCGTTTCTATATTTAGATATTATTTCATGGTTGGAAAGTAAAATTGAGGATCGTCCGATTCAGGATATTATTCAAGAGAAGTTTTTGGCTAGGGAAGAGGGGAAGAAAGGAATGAGGGAAGATGGATTTGAGTAGTCTGTCCCGTTTTAAAACGGGATGACGTATTGATTTGCACTTACTCCTTAAGGTTATTTTTAGTTTTCAAAATTTCAATTTTATTCCTCACAACTTCTATTCATTATTTCCGTTACAATTTGTAAGTTACAACTCCAATTCCAACCTTTGGAATATAAAAACCGTTTTTAAAGAATAAAACCAATTTACATAAAATGAGATACCACTTCCTAGCATTAACATTTCTCTTTTTCTCCACTTTTTCTTATGCTCAAATTTCTGGAAAAATAACAGATGCGCAAGGCGAGCCTTTGTCATTTGCAAGTATCTATGTGAAAGGAACTTCCAATGGAACGACCTCTAATATCGAAGGAGATTTTACATTAGAATTAAAGAAAGGAACTTACGAAGTTATTTTTCAATATGTAGGATATAAACAAAAAACAGAGACATTAGTCGTTGATAATGAGCCAATTAGGTTAGATGTTGTACTGGAAGAAGAAGCATTTGAAATATCAGGAGTGGTGGTTACTGCTGATGCGGAAGACCCTGCTTATGCAGTTATTCGTAAGGCAATTAAAAAACGAAAATACTATAGAGAGCAAGTGGAGGAGTATCAATGTAATGTTTATATCAAGGGCGGAATTAAATTGTTAGATGCTCCCGAAAAAATATTAGGAAATGATATAGGTGATATGGGCGGGCAGTTGGATTCTAATCGAACTGGAATTATTTATCTATCGGAGTCGGAAGCTATATTGAATTATAAACAACCTGACCACTATAAAGAGATTATGATTTCTTCGAAGGTGAGTGGTGATGATAATGGATTTAGTTTTAATCGGTTCTCAGAGTTGGATTTTAATTTATATGAAAATACATCTTTGTATTCTCGTGAGATAATTTCTCCAATTGCTAACAATGCTCTTACATATTACAAATATAAATTGTTGGGGACTTTCTTTGATGATAATGGATTACTTGTGAATAAGATTGAAGTGATTCAAAAACGAAAAGAAGATCCAACTTATGGAGGAATTATTTATATCGTCGAGGATTTATGGAATATACAATCTACCGAATTATTTATTACGAGTCGAGCAATGAAGCAACCTGGCTTGGATACTTTGTGGTTGAATCAAGTGCATGTGCCAATACAAGAACCTGATGTGTGGAGATTGTTTTCTCAAACGATTTCATTTAGTGCGGGGTTGTTTGGATTTAAAATGGAAGGGGACTTTACAGGTATATTTAAAGATTATAACATTAATCCTACATTTGAAAATAAATATTTTAATAACGAGACTTTAGTTTTTAAAAAAGGAGCTAACGAAAAATCTTTAGAGTATTGGGAGGAAATGCGACCAATACCGCTGACTCAAGAAGAGTCCACAGACTACATAAAAAAAGATAGTTTACAACAAATCTGGGATTCGAAAGAATACAAAGATTCGATAGATAATAAAAATAATAAATTCGGAGTCATGGATTTATTGTTTGGATATACTTATAGGAACTCTTGGAAACGAAAGTCATTTGAATTATCTGCACCTATATCTACTATCCAATTTAACCCTGTTCAAGGCGGAATGTTTTCTTTAAATTTTAGATATCGAAAATCTTATGATGATCGATTTCTAAAATGGTTTTATGTTGAACCTAAAGTTCAATATAGTTTTGCAGATGAGCAATTAAGAGCGAGATTGAATTTTTTCTATCATATTAATCGGACTAAGTTTGCAAGATTTTATTTGTCAGGTGGGAGAGAGGCGATGCAATTTAATTCGGAAAATCCGATTCAACCATTTCTATCTTCTGCTTATAATCTTTGGGGGAAAGAGCATTTTATGAAATTGTATGATCGCAATTTCGCTTACGCTTATTATCAGCAAGAAGTGACAAATGGTGTAGTTGTTCGATTGGCTTCGGAGTATGCGTATCGGCAACCGTTGCAAGTGAATACGCAATATAGTTGGTCAAAAAGAGATATTGATTATCCTTCCAATACTCCACAAATCGCTGAAATCCAAGACTTTAGCTTTGAAGAACATCAAGCTTTTTATGTAGAGGCAAATGTAAGAATTCGTTTTGCTCAAAAATATTTGACCTATCCTGATCGGAAATATATCATGGGAACGAAGTATCCTGCATTTAGAGTTATCTATCAAAAAGCGATTCCTATCAATGATAATTTTACAGGTTATGATAAAGTTTCGTTAGAGGTATTTGATGATTATATGGCATTAGGTGTGTTAGGTCATTCGGAGTTTAGAATTAAAGGTGGAACGTTTTTTAATAAAAAAAGAATTGAAGTCGTAGACTTCCAACACTTCAATGGCAATCAAACTTTTATAGGTAATCCGAATAATTATAATCGTTCATTTTTGCAATTGCCTTATTATGAATATAGTACTTCGGGACCATTTGTCGAAGGACATTTTCAACATCACTTTACTGGATTCTTATTAGATAAAGTTCCGTTGCTTTCGAGGTTAGGTTGGCAGACGGCGGTCGGTGCTAATTTTTTATATACGGAAAGTCAGAAAGATTATACTGAACTTTATGTTGGAATTGATAATCTAGGATTTAAAGTTTTTAGATTATTTAGAGTGGATGTTGTGAGCTCGTTTCGGAATGGGAAGTATGATAAGACTGGAGTGGTGTTGGGGATTAAGTTGTAGGTTTTTTTTACCGCAGAGTTGGAAGGAGTTAGCACAGAGTTACGTAGAGTTTTTTTAAGCTTGTTTAGTAAAAAAAAACTCTGCGCAACTCTGCGTTAACTCCTTCCAACTCTGCGGTGAAAAAAAAACTAAAATTTCAAAATTCGAAAAGTACTTTCCCTCTCCTCATAAGAAATCGTTACAAAGTAAACTCCACTTTCCCAATCGTGACAATTGATTTCTTCCCAATAATCAGGCTGCTGCAAAGTATAAACAACTTGCCCCAAAGCATTTCGAATAATCAATTGGTTCGCAAGCTCCACCATTTTTATATTTAAAAAATCAGAAACAGGATTTGGGAACAAATCAATAGTAGCGTCGATATTTAATTCCTCAGTTGAAGTAATCATTTCTAAATCTTCAAAGTATCTTGGCAAAATTTGATAACCTTCTAAGTAAGGAACATCTGTATCAAATTGCCCTCCAAGACCAGTCAAGTTAAATGAAAAAAGAGGAACATCCATTTGATATAAATCGACATCATCATCAATTCTCATATCATAGAAATTAATTCCATCAGTCACTTCAACGGTAAAACCATTGGAAGAAGAATTGTCCCAATCAGAAGTGTCAACGATAGAAAGATTTTCAATATTTATTAATTGTGATTCTGTAGATTCATCCAAAGTAGTGACAGTATTTGGAATTGTAAGAGTATTGTTATTAGAAACCACCCAAAGCGTATCAGGTCTGATTTCTGCTAGACCATTGAATTGAGTTATCGTTCCTTGTACAATTACTTCGTCACCTTCTTCAACGGTATATCCAAACATATCAGAATTACTAAAAACCGTGATTCCATCATCATTGCCATCAAGCAATACGAATTGTAATCCATTGTTAGATGAATTAAAATTACCGCCATAAACGATTCCTTGTAGTTCACATTTCCTATTGAGCGAATCTAAAATGCCGTCACTATCAGTAGTTGTCATAGCTCCAATAGCGCGAATTGGAAAAGCAGAAAGTGGAATAAAACAATCACTTTGCATATTAGGATCAGCAGTCAATTCTATACCATCTATGATAATTCCTGTAGGTGCAATTGAGGCATTCCAATTTTCAGGGAGACTATTATCTGCATCGAAATCACAAAGCGTTAATGATGCACCATTGCCATTGGCAGCCAGCGACCATTGGGCAGTATTGCTATATTCTACAACGTCTGCAACAGTTCCTCCAGCATTCCTTAATTCAATTAATTCCCCCGAATTAGTTAAGCTTCCACTCGACCATTGATAAGTCGTAAAACCATAATAATCCTCGAAAGCATTAGAGTCCCGAGCAATAACAATATATTCATTTGGATTTAAAATGATTTCTGGAAAGGTGTAATTGATGCCTTCTGAAAAATAATAATCCACCAAATTTATCGCTAGCGTATCATTATTATAGAGTTCGATAAACTCTGTTGTATCGGTTCCTGATTCAGGTGGATTATACATGATTTCCGAAATAATTAAATCGGGTAGGGTAGCATCATCATCTTCGATAGTAATTTGGAATACATCATGCATCGGATTTGTAATAGCATTGTTATTAGGGTTGTTGAGTGTAAATATCAAAACCTCGTTGGGTTCAATATTTAGATCTTCTAATATTTGAACGGTGATGGTTTGAGTATCTTTTTCTAACCCTGCGGGAAAAATTATATTGATAGGAGTTACACTAGCTAAAGTATAATCTGAATTCAAATTCGCTGTAGAAGATGGACTTACAAATAAAGAAATTGTGGTAGGATTTGTATTTCCATTTTCAATTGCAATTTGTAAATCTATAGTAATTGCTTCTTCTGGAAAACTTAAATCATTTCCCAAAAAACTTATAACTGGTCCCGTAGGACAATCGGAATCCGCATTTGGATTACATATTAATTCTTGATTATTAATCACAATTCCTGTTGATGTAGTCGAAGCATTCCAATTTGTAGTAGCATTGTTATCACTATCGTAATCGCAAAGCACTAACGATGCGCCGAGACCATTTGCAGCAGTTGACCAAGGTGCAGTACTTCCATAAGTTACGAAGTCGATGACATCTCCATTTGCGGTTTGGATTTCTAAATCTTCTCCATTATTGCTTAGCGTTCCTGCTTCCCATTGGAAAGCTATTGTTCCAAAAGTATTTTGAAATGCGACGGAATCTTTTGCTATGACGATAAATGAATTGGGACTTAGCGTTAGGTTGGGAAATGTATGGGTGAGTCCTTCTGAGAAATTTATTCCTAATAAATTCACTTCCGTATTTTCATTGTTATAAATTTCTATATACTCTAAGGAGTCGGTTCCTGACTCGGGAGGATTATACATGATTTCGGAAATGACAAGGTTGGGGACTTGTGCTTGGATGTTTTTTATTCCAATAAATAGTAAGAGGAACGGTAATATAATTTTAATCATAGTAGAGTTTTTTTTAGTTAGTTAAAAAAGAATCTCTGCTAATTTAGTTGGTGGGAATGACTTATTTCAATATTGTTTTTTGGGATATTGAATAACAATATGTGAATAGAACACGGATGCCGCGGATTGAGCGGATTTTTTTTCGATCTAACTTGTATGGATTTGACGAGTAGACTTGTTTAGATTTTTATAAATAGAAAAAAAACAAAGTCGCTCGTCAAATCTACACAAAGTCGCTCGTAAAAAATCTATACAAATTCGCTCGTAAAAATCCGCTAAAATTTGCTCAATCCGCGGCATCCGTGTTCTATCAAGTTACCTCAAGATAACCATCTTCCGAGTAGCACTCCCAAATTTAGTTTTTAACTGATAATAAAAAACACCTTGTGTTTTTAAATCATTTTTATCAATTAAAATTTCATTCATACCTTTTGTAAAAGTATTGTTATTTTCAAAAATCAATTTCCCATCAAGGTTAAAAATAGAAAGTGTCGTCTCACTCAACTCAGGCAAATAAAATTGAATAAGCGTAGATTCTGAAAATGGATTTGGAGAATTTTGAAATAATGAAAATGTAGTTTTAGATTTTTCTAAAACATCTAGTTGTACATCCCATATTTCATTCTTACTGTAAGCTTCTGCTAAGGTTGGATTAGAATTGATATAGAAAATATTACTTAAATCAATTTCCGTTTTAGCTTCCATTTCGATGCTAAATAAAACAGCATCTTTATCAAAACTCAAAGGTGAATTTCCATTCCAACTGAAAGTAATAATTCCATCATCAAGCTGACGTAAACTATAATTGTTTTCATCAAAATTAACCAACGCACCTGTTTGGATTTTTTCAAAATCAAATTCGTCCGTTTTAAATTTTAAACTAAACTGGAATCCATCAATGGATTCAAAATTGCTAGCGTAAAAATCAATTATAGTTTTTTGATTAGGTGTAACTTGTTGATTGTCAATGTGTAAAGTTAGGTTGTTTGCCCTGGTTCGTGTGTCTGTGCCAATTAAGAAATCAGGTTGAGCAGTATTGTTGACATCACCTTTTTTGATGGCAACAAATTCTACATCAACATTATTAGAGATATTATAAATTTCTATAACCTCTGAAAATGGATCTAAAAATGGATTAATAGGATTTGAAAAAGTATGATTTTTATCTATGAATCGCCATGATTTTCCATCAGCAAATTCATTATCAATATGAAGAATTAATTTTCTAATTTCAACAATGTCTAATGAGGTCAACGATCCACTATGGTTAATATCACCTGCAATGATTTTGTATGGAGAATCTAATAACTCAATTCCTAAAATATGCTTTCTCATAAGTACCAAATCGAAGGTCGTTACACCATTGAGAAAATTAATATTTTTTTGAGGTTCAACTTCATAATCTTGACCGACTTGTAAGAAGTTAAAAATAAAATTACCACTAGGTCCAGTTGTGATTGGAGGAATTGAGTTATCGTTAATTTCCAATTCTACTTGTTCAATATTTTGACCATCTTCATCTTTTATATTTCCAATGACAGAAGCGGTTGACGCTTGAACACAAAGATTTGGGTTATCTTGAATTTCGATAAAAGCAGTACAAACGGATTGATTACCTGCTGGATCAGTTACCCACATTTGAACTGGATTAAATCCTAAATCATCACAAGTGAATGTACTATCTGTATTTGTAATATCCGTAGAATAGGAATACACTAACTCGGAAGTATTAAAGCAATTGTCAGAACTTCCTTCATTAAGACTAGCAGCATTAATGGTAACTTGATCTCCATTTAACTCCACTCCTAAACTCAAAAAGCAAACTGGTACAGGTGGAAAACAATCTACAACTTCCACATTATAAGTACATGTTGTAGTCTGATCACAACCATCTTGTACTGCAAAAGTTACGGCATGATTTCCAAAAGGAAAATCAAAGTCGATACTCTTTCCAGTATTAGTAGTGTCGATTATTCCATCATTATTAAAGTCTACTTGATAGCTATAAGTCAAGTCAGTTTCAGGTGTACAATCATCTTCCGCTTCTACTTCTAACAATACATTTCCGCCATCGCAATTATTTTCATTTATACAAAAAGAAAGGTCTTGGCAGTTGTCAATAAAAGTAGGTTCTGATGAATCTAGGATGGTAATGATTTGACCATATTCCCATTTTCCTTCAAAAGTCAAAGGATTGAATTGACACCAGTCAATGATAAGCCAAGTTCTTAATATTTTTCTACATGCATCAGGAGTGATTGTTATATCAGTATCTGTATGAGAAATACCAATAAACTCGCAAGTGTCCGCAATCACCTGAGGATAAGAATACATGGTCGGCAAACTATCAGGATTAAAAACTCCATTACAAGTATATGAAGTAAAATTTGAAGGCCAAACAATATCATCATTTGGGTCGTCAGGATCAATAGGATTGATGTAAAATACATTTGGATTTTCGAGTGTTATGAGTTGAGTACAAATATTTGTTAGACCTTGCATATCAGTAATCGTCCATGTTCGAGTTACAGTTCCTTCGCCACAATTATTGATGTCTTCGACATCATTATATTCCAATTGGAAATTTTCACAATTATCCATTGCAGTCGGATCACCTGTCAAACTTAGGTCAGTATAATCAGCAGTACAGTTAATTGTAACATCCGAAGCACATAATATTCCTGGACTGGTATTATCAAAAACAGATGCATCTGACATTGCAAAACTTTCATTTCCATTCGAATCAGTCACCCGTAATTGTATTGTTACAGGACTGCCAATATCACAACAATAAAATGGAACAGTAGGTGCAAAATCATTTGTAATACTATCACAAGAAGGTAAGTCCATTCTACGAACTGCCAAATCAACTGCGCCACAATTATCCCAACTTCCATCATCAAAAGTACTAGCTTGTACATACGTCGCACCAATAGGTACTAATGTAACATTTGGACTACTATTAGTTACTGCAACGGGAGGTTGACTATCTTCGACTGTAATCGTAAAGTCGCAAGTGGATTGATTTCCACAAGCATCGGTAGCAATACAAGTTGCGATATGCACTCCATAATCTAAATCATAAATTGTATTTCCAGCAATCTGTCCTGAGCTTACTTGTAGCACAATTGTGACACTATCAGCACTTGCACAACCATCGCTCATCAATGGATTAGGAATGATAACTGTTGCTAAACAATTGTTTCCATTGGTGGTAACAATCATGTCAGCAGGGCAAGTCAAATTGGGAGGAATCGTATCATTGACATTGATGACTTGGTTATGTTCAACATCTTGAGCAGCAACAATATCTATGACTTTCCACTCTCGATATAAGGCATAACTTCCATCACACAAGTCGACAATATTATCTATATGCGAACTACTAAAACCTGTTATATTGGAAACTATATATCCATTAATATGAGGTTGCCCACAATTGGCAATTGAGGTATTTGCATTACCACAACTCAATGCAGGTGATTCAATACCATCCAAATGTAGAGGAAAGGTAATCATCGAAACATCAGGTTTTCTAATATAAATGACTTGTGTACAAGTAGATTGATTTCCACTATCATCTGTTGCCGTCCAAGTTCGAGTGATGAATTGTATCGTATCACTTATTCCCACAGGATAGAGATCAATCATATCGGAATAGCTTACTGTCGAGTTGCCACAAGCATCGAGTGAAGTTGCTGTACCTGTCAACATAGTGTCAGGCATTTCCATCATAAATATTGCAATATCAATAGGGCAAGTGATAATTGGAGCCAATTTATCTTCGATAAGAATAGTGTCAGTACAGAAATTACCAGTCAAAGTATCAATCAATTTTCCTATCAAAGTTTGGTCAATATAACCTACAGTTATGATTGGACTGGTAGGAATCAGATTGCCATCCAAATCATATATTTGGATAACAAGCGGAGCTGAACAAGTAGTATCAGAACCGCCCGATACCATAGCAGGAGTAATTTCAGATTGACAATTGGCATCTAATGAAACTTGTATATTAGAACAAGTTAATACACATTGGCTTTGTACTATATTTGGGGAAATACAGAGTAGTAGTATGAGTATAACAATACTCATACATTTAATGTTTTGGTTTTTCGCATTCATGGATTCTTTTTTAGAGACAGTTAATAGTTAGTACCCTTTTTACAAGGGATTCCAGAATGCTTTAAAATCGAGTTTTAAGAAAAAAATAATATATCTGAGGAGTAACGTTTTCAATAGCTAGAAGTATAAATTCCTTAAATTCAGAAATTTATATCTAATAAAATTTACTATTTATTTTTTTAAATCGTACTAAGAAATGACTAGAGAATAAGTTGTAACAAATTTCGAATTTATTTTGGATTTAGACGAGCCTGCCTGCCGGCAAAGGCAGGGCAAA
>JALZVK010000039.1 GCA_023301005.1 Saprospiraceae bacterium
TAAAGTCTGATGAATTTAGAAAAAATAGATTTTGTTCTAATCAGCGCAGCGAGGTTTTTTTGAGCTTCACAAGCTATGAGGCAGGAAAAACGAAGAGTAGGACATAAAGATGTTTTTCGAAATCATTAAGACTTTTAAAACAACTTCATTATATTTGCAGCCCGATAAAATGAAGTTGATATAAAATCAACGTTATCAATAACCAAAGCCCAGGTGGTGGAATTGGTAGACACGCTAGCTTGAGGGGCTAGTGCTCGCAAGGGCGTGCAGGTTCAAATCCTGTTCTGGGCACCATTCAATATAAAATGAGGTTAATTTCTTAATAGAGATTAATCTCTTTTTTTTCGCCAATAACTATGTCGGACTAATTACTTAACAATTAGATTCAACTTACATTAGATGTATTTCTCAATACATTAAAAAACCTTTTTTCCATTCAAACCTTTGTTATATTTGTAATCTTGAAAAAATACTCAAAATGCTTTCTATTCATTTAAAATTTTAATTAGATAAATATATAACCATGAAGAAGATTCTAATTACCCTTTTTCTGATTCCATTAATTTTTCTGTTAGGAAAAAATGCTTTAGCTCAAGCTCCAATGAAATTGACATCAGGAGATATTTATGAGAAAATTCAAAAAGCACAAATTTTAGGAACAGTCCTATATATAGCAGCTCATCCTGATGATGAGAATACTCGAATGATTTCATACCTATCCAACGAACTCAAAGTAAATACTGCTTACCTCTCCTTAACTAGAGGTGATGGTGGACAAAATCTGATAGGACCTGAGATTCGAGAGTTGCTTGGAGTCATTCGTACAGAAGAATTATTAGCTGCTCGTAGAGTGGACGGAGGAAAACAAATGTTTACCCGTGCTAATGATTTTGGATATTCTAAAAACCCAAAAGAGACTTTAGAAATATGGGAACAAGATGAAGTCTTGGCTGATGTGATTTGGTCCATTCGAAAATTCCAACCTGATGTGATTATCAATCGATTCTCTCATGACTCAGGAAGACGTACTCATGGACATCATACTTCTTCAGCAGTTTTATCATTTAAAGCTTTTGATTTGGTAGGTGATAAAAAACAATTTTCTGAACAATTAAAATATGTAGATGCTTGGCAACCTCGTCGATTATTTATGAATACCTCTTGGTGGTTTTATGGTAGTCGAGACAAATTTGCGAAAGCGGATAAAACAAAAATGTTAAGTGTAGATGCAGGGGTGTATTATCCAGTCAAAGGAAAATCTAATAATGAGATTGCTGCCGAAAGTAGAAGTATGCACAAATGCCAAGGAATGGGATCAACTCCATCACGTGGTTCTCAAATGGAATATTTGAATTTATTAAAAGGAGACATGCCTAAAAATAAGGAAGATATTTTTGATGGTATCAACATTACTTGGACTCGGATAGATGGAGGAAAAGCTATTGGTAAATTATTAGGAGAAGTTGATAATGAATTTAATTATGGAAATCCTTCAGCAAGTCTTCCGAAATTAATGAAGGCATATCAATTAATTAAAAAATTGCCTGATGGCTATTGGAAAAAAATTAAACAACAAGAGATAGAAGATATTATTGTTAGTTGTATGGGATTGTTTGCAGAGGCAAAAGCTGAAGATTATTCCGCAACTCCAGGAGAGGAAGTAGAATTGAATATGGAAGTGGTGAATAGATCGAATGCTCAAGCGGAATTGATTAGTGTTGAATATTTACCAACCAATTTAGATTCTACTTTAAATTTAAATCTAGTTGGAAATCAGACTTTTAAATTTAGCAAAAAACTAAACCTTCCAAATGATATGCCCTTGACAGGGCCTTATTGGTTAAGAAAAAAAGCGAGCTTAGGAATGTATGCTGTAGAGAACCAAGAGTTGAGAGGTTTACCTAATACACCTCGTACATTTAAGGTTAGATTTAATTTAAAAATAGAAGGCGTTAAAGTTTCTTTGGAAAGAGAAATCATTTATAAAAAAACAGACCCAGTAAAAGGAGAAGTCTATAGACCGTTTGAAGTAACGATTCCTATTTTTGCCAATCTTACAGAAAAGGTTTTTGTTTTTTCTGATGATAAATCTAAAGATGTAAAAGTATTGTTAAAGTCAGGTAAAAAAGATGTATCGGGTACATTGGAATTATGTCATCCTGAAGGTTGGAAGGTAGAACCTGAGCTAGTAGATTTTGATTTAAAAATGAAAGGAGAAGAGCAAACGTTTACATTTAAATTATTTCCTCCTAAAAACCAAGATGTGAATTTTGTTACTCCTTTAGTAAAAATAGGAAACCAATCGTATACTCAAGAATTAGTTTCTATCGAATACGATCACATTCCAACACAAACTGTTCTTAAAGATGGAGAAGCAAAAGTGGTTAAAATAGATTTGAAAAAAGAAGGCGAAAATATTGCTTACATCATGGGAGCTGGTGATGAGATTCCAACTAACTTAGAACAAATAGGTTATAATGTAACATTACTAGAAGATAAAGATATAAGTGTTGCTAACCTCAAAAATTATGATGCGCTTATCATCGGTATTAGAGCTTATAATACGGTAGAGCGATTGAAGTTTCATCAAGATAAATTGTTCCAATATGTAGAAGAAGGTGGTACGATGATAGTTCAATATAATACTGGACATCGCCTCAAATTACCTAAAGAAAAAGTAGCACCTTATCCATTAAATATATCAAGAGATCGGGTAGCATTAGAAACAGCAGAGGTTCGAATATTAAAACCAGATCATCATGTGATGAACTATCCGAATAAAATCACTACAAAAGATTTTGATGGATGGGTTCAAGAACGTGGACTATATTTTCCAAATGAATGGGATGGGAAATTCGAAGCTATTCTTTCTTCTAATGATCCTGACGAACCTGCAAGGGATGGTGGATTATTAATTGCACAACATGGAAAAGGATATTATGTCTATACAGGATATTCGTGGTTTAGAGAATTACCAGCGGGAGTACCCGGAGCGTATCGGATTTTTGCTAATTTGATTTCGTTGGGTAAAAGGCCATAATTATATTTTACTCCAACAAAAAAAAAACTGCTAGAAATTAATCTAGCAGTTTTTTTTTGTTTACTTAAAAGGTGTTTTTTATACATCTGTAATTTCTGTATTAGTTATTCCACCTTTTATTTTTTTACATTCTTTTTTAGTTAAAACTTTAGCTTTTAATTTGAATTCATTGATTGCGTTTTTTGTTACTTCTTTCATGATTAAATTGTTTTAGTAAAATGATAAAATAATGTTGTAGGGGGAGTACTAGTTATCATCTTTTCTAAAACAAAAGCTGCCAATTTCTTGGCAGCTTTTTTTATTGAAGAATTTTGTTCTTCAAACACACGCCTTAGATAAATTCTTAATCTGGTTCTTTGAGTACAGAATATTTCTATTTTAAAAATTGATGGTACTAAATGTCTAGCATTTTCGCACCGTCAAAAAATTAAGGTAGAGATATTTGATCTACTTTATAATTGAAGTCATAAAGTGGATGTAATTTTTTCGTTTTTCAGTATTCTTTTTCAATATTCATTTGTATGGGTCGAACTTAAATCTGTTTTTTAAGATTATCTATACTTCTGTAACATCTGTCTGGATAATCTCAGTAACTAATGTCAATTTAATTGTAGATTCAATTTCTTAAAAAAAATACAATTATTTTGAACGTCGATATTACAAATATACAGGGTATAATAATCATTGTATCAATCAAGAATTAATATTTTATACCTTTTAGTTTTTGATTTTAAATAATTTTTAAAATTATAAATACTTGATAATCAGCAATTTATAATTAGGGATAGTTATTAAATAAAAATTTAATATTTTTGTAAAAAGTACTTTTTATGGATTATTTAAAAGAAATCATTTCTATTGTTGATAAAAATAAGAGCAAGCAGATAGAGATAGTCGGGCAAGACTCGATAAAAGATAGAAAACTTCATCAGTTATATGAAGGTATATTGATGTCAGAATATAAATCAGATAGTCAAGCATGTAGAAAATTATATGGAACAAATGACTTAGATAAAGGCTATCGAAATCTTAAATCTAGATTAGAAAAAAGAGTACTCAATACTTTATTTTTTATTGATGTAAACCTAGCATCATATAGCGATCCTCGGAAGGCGTATTTTCAATGTTATAAAAATATGGCAGCAGTAAAATTTCTAGTTGTAAAAGGTGGAAAAAAATCAAGTATCAAGCTAGCTGAGAAAACTTTAAAGAAAGCGCTCCAATATGAATTTTATGATGTGGCTATTCCGCTTTTAAAAGACTTGCGTCAATACTATGGAACATTGCGAGGAGACCAAAAGAAAATGAGGAAGTATAATGACCTCCTTCAACAAATAATGGAAGCTAGTAGTTATGAAGAAAAGGCAAGAGGAATGTATGATATGTTAGCAAGTCAATTTGTTCGATCTAAAACTATCAAGCCTTTTCATATTCGTATGGCGAGAGAATTTTCAGAAGAATTAGAACCTGATTTAGATAAAACGAATTTCAGAAACTTTCATTTTTATGCTCATCTTATCTTAGTATTACGTTATGAAATTGAAAACGATCCTCCTCAGACAATTATCGCATGTGACCGTGCTTTGTCCTATTTTAATAAAATAGGTTTCATCACTCAAAATCAAACTTTCACTTTTTTATTTAAAAGATTTACAAGTCATATTCAATTAAAAAATTATGAAACTGCGGGTAAAGATGCTCAGACTTGTTTGGAATTAGTAGAAGAGGGAACATGGAATTGGATTTTAGCTTCACAATTTTATATGGTACTTTTATTTCATTCTGGAAGAATCCAAGAGTCATTTGAATTTTATAAAAAAGTAAAAAGTGTAATTAAAAAGAAAAGAATTATTTCAGAAGAAGCCAAGCAATTTTGGAATTTGATAGAAGCATATATAGACTATTTTATTCGGGTAGGGGAAATAGTTTTACCTGCTCAAAAAAGAAAACCTCGATTTGATTTTGATACATTTATTAAAGGTGTTCCTACATTTAAAAAAGATAAAAGAGGGATGAATATATCTGTAATAGTCTTACAGCTACTTTTTAATTTACAACAAAAAAAATACGATGAGGTAATCATGAGAACAGAAGCATTGGAGTCATACTCTTCTAGATATTTAAGACAAAACGATACCTTTAGAAGTAATTGTTTTATTAGAATGTTACTGGAGATTCCTGCTGCTAATTTTAATCGAACTAATCTAGAAAGAAGAGCAGAGAAATTATACGAAAAATTAATTTCTAAACCTTTGGAAATTGCAGAACAACCTCAAGAAGTAGAAATTGTTCCTTATGAAGTCTTATGGGAATTTGTACTTTCTTCTATGAATACTTCTACAAAAAAAATTAAAAGTTAGATCGAAATAAAAAACTTTTCCAC
The DNA here is from genome assembly GCA_023301005.1 of Saprospiraceae bacterium. Taxonomy (GTDB): domain Bacteria; phylum Bacteroidota; class Bacteroidia; order Chitinophagales; family Saprospiraceae; genus CAJQQY01. The sequence goes on from JALZVK010000039.1 coordinate 5,424, forward strand.
AATTCAATAAAACCTATTTTTCTGCACCATATAATTTTTCCAATTTCAGTATCTTGTGGAAATCCAATTTTAATGCTTCGCATTTATTATTTTAAATAAAAAATCAAATGCGAAGCATTATATCTCATCCGAAAAAAGAAACACTATGTCTGAATTTGTTCACCTACATTGTCATACCCAATATTCACTTTTAGATGGTGCTTCGTCTATCGCTGGAATGATGGACAAAGCAAAAGCCGATGGTCAAAAAGGAGTTGCCTTAACTGACCACGGAAATATGTTTGGTGCATTTAAGTTTGTAGCTGAAGCCAACAAGCGAAATATAAAACCAATCATCGGTTGTGAATTCTATTTAGTAAAAGACAGACATAAAAAATCTTTCTCAGTCAAAAATGGAGAAAAGGATAAACGATATCATCAGCTACTTTTAGCCAAAAATAGAAAAGGATATGAGAACCTTTGTAAACTATGTTCCTTAGGATACATGGAAGGTTTGTACAGTAAATATCCAAGAATAGATAAAGAACTTTTAGAAAAATATTCCGAAGGATTAATTGCAACTAGTTGTTGTATCGGAGCTGAATTACCGCAAACCATTTTACGAGGAAAAGAAGATGAGGCAGAGACTTTGCTAAAATGGTGGTTGGATCTTTTTGGTGAGGATTACTACATTGAATTTCAACGACACGGTGGTTTAGAAAATATTGATGGTTTAGGAGTTAGTCAAGAAGATATCAATCAGACGCTACTCAAGCTCGCCCGTAAACATAATGTTAAGACTATATGTACCAATGACTCTCACTATGTAGAAGAAGACGATTGGGCACCACATGATATTTTATTATGTATCAATACTGCAAGTAGTGTTGCGAGTGAGAAACGATTTAAATTTCCAAGTACTGATTTTTATTTTAAAACTCAAGATCAGATGAAAGTCTTATTCAAAGACTTACCTGAGTCGGTGGATAATACGATGGAGATTTATGATAAAATTGAACCTTTGGAATTAGCACGGGATGTACTCTTACCTAACTTCCCAATTCCAGAAGGCTTTACCACACAAGATGATTTCCTTCGACACATCACCTACGAAGGTGCGAAAAAAAGATACGGAGACATTACACCTTCGATAAAAGAACGATTAGATTTTGAGTTGGATGTAATTAGAAAATCAGGTTATCCAGGTTACTTTTTGATTGTACAAGATTTTACAACTACAGCTCGAAATATGGGAGTGAGTGTTGGACCTGGTCGTGGTTCGGCAGCAGGTTCGGCAGTTGCCTATTGTGTAGGAATTACAAATGTTGACCCGATTAAGTACGATTTACTTTTTGAGCGTTTTCTAAATCCAGAACGGATTTCGATGCCCGATATTGATATTGATTTTGATGATGTAGGTCGTCAAAAAGTAATTGATTATGTAATTGATAAATACGGAAGAAACCAAGTTGCACAAATTATTACCTATGGTACGATGGCTGCCAAAAGTAGTATTCGAGATGTAGGAAGAGTGTTAGATGTTCCACTTTCGGAAGTAGATAAAGTGGCAAAAACTTTTCCATTACAATTAGGTGCAACACTTAAAGCCGTTTTGGAAGAGGGAGACATCAACAAGAAGTTGAAAGGTAAAATGAATTCGGAAGATGTAGAAAAAGCCTACCAATTCCGAAAGCTAGCAGAGCAACCTAACCATATTGGAAAGATGTTGCAGACTGCTCGAAAACTTGAAGGCTCTATTCGGAATACAGGAATTCATGCATGTGGAGTCGTTATTACTCCTGATGAAATTACCAACTATATTCCAGTTACAGTTGCGAAAGACTCTGACATGTTGGTCAGCCAATTTGATAATAGTGTAGCAGAAGATGCAGGATTGTTGAAGATGGATTTCTTAGGTCTAAAAACTTTGACCATTATCAAAGATGCAATTAGAATGGTCAAAGAAAATAAAGATCTCGACATTGACCCTGACGAAATTCCACTTGATGATGAAAAGACTTATAAGCTTTTTCAACGTGGAGATACCATTGGAGTTTTCCAATACGAGTCCGATGGAATGCAGAAATATTTAAGAGATTTAGTGCCAACTAAATTTGAGGATTTGATTGCGATGAATGCATTGTATCGACCTGGGCCACTAGCATATATTCCTTCCTTCGTCAATCGTAAACATGGTAAAGAACCGATTTCTTATGACTTGGCTGACATGAAGGAATACTTGGAGGAGACTTATGGAATTACAGTTTATCAGGAGCAAGTGATGTTGCTTTCGCAAAAGTTAGCAGACTTTACAAAAGGTGAAGCCGATATGCTCCGTAAGGCGATGGGTAAAAAGAAAAAGAAATTGATTGATGAGATGTGGCCAAAATTCTTAGAAGGTTGTACTAAAAATGGACACAAACAATCTATCGTTGAAAAAATCTGGAAGGATTGGGAAGCATTCGCTTCCTATGCATTTAATAAATCGCACTCCACCTGTTATGCACTCGTAGCATTCCAAACGGCATATCTAAAAGCGCATCACCCTCAGGAATTTATGGCTTCAGTATTAACGCATAATAAAAAAGATATTTCCAAATTGACCTTTTTTCTAAGAGAATGTAAACGGATGGGATTAGATGTATTAGGACCAGATATAAATGAGAGTGCATCTGATTTTGCAGTAAATAAAAAGAAACAAATTCGATTCGGTTTATCAGCATTAAAAGGAGTAGGAGAAGGTCCTGTAGGAGCAGTGTTAGAAGGAAGAAAAGAAAAGGAATTTGAAAATGTATTCGACATGATGCGTCGATTAGATTTGCGTTCTTTTAATAAAAAGTGTTTGGACAGTTTAGTGCTAGGAGGAGGATTAGATTGTTTTGATGAAATGAAACGTTGGCATTATTATGCACCTTCTGAAAAATATGACACCTTTATAGAACACTTATTACGTTATGGAAATGCTTACCAATCTCAAAAAGCGCAATCCGTAAATTCATTGTTTGGAGATTCTGATGAAATATTAATTCCTCAACCAAAAGTTCCTGAAGCGAAAGAATGGAGCTTAATCGAAAAATTGACGAAGGAAAAAGATGTAACAGGAATTTATATAAGTGGTCATCCTTTGGATGACTATAAGTTGGAAATAGAAAATTACACGACCTGTACTTTAGAGCAACTCGAAAATCATAAAGGCGGAAATCTAAGTCTAGCAGGTGTTGTGATTGCTGCCAATAATCGAATAGATAAAAAAGGAAATGGTTACGGATTTTTTACCATTCAAGATTACAGCGGCGTATTGGAATTAGCATTGTGGCGAGATGATTATAATGATTATAGTGCTCGTATGAAACCTGGTGAAGTTGTATTTATCAAAGGGAAATATGAATACAATAATTATAGAGAAGAATATCAATTCAAGGTAAAAGAGATTCAGCAACTTGCAAGTATTGGTTTGAAGATGACAGAATCTATAACATTGAAATTACCAATCGCACATATCACCGATGATTTGATTAATGAGATAGAACATATTTGCAAACATCACAAAGGCAAACTTCCCCTCAAAATGGAAGTCCTCGAACCTGATAATCAGATTAAATTAAAAATGCATTCTCTTTCTAGAAAAGTAAATGTGGATGGCGATATGATTGCGAAGTTAGAAAGGATAGGAGTGAGGTATAAATTGAATGCTTAAGAAAGTCTTCTCTATAATTAAAAGAAAACATTAAAACAATGGCAAATATATTAGATGCAATTTTAAATCTTGTAGAGAATCCAAAACCAATGTTACAGGATTTTTACAAAAGTTCCAATAGAGCAAACTCAATGGGGGAAGCTCTGGAAAAATATATTAAAGACATTTTTTGTAATACAGTTAATTCTGATGAGAGGGAAGCGATAAAAAAACATTCGGAGGTATTTTCATATTTAGGTAATCAAAATAACCCTCCCGATATTATGCTTAAAGGAGGAGATGCTATCGAAATTAAAAAGATTCAAAGTCCTACAAGTGCATTAGCTCTCAACAGTTCTTTTCCTAAAGCGAAACTATACTCAAATTCTCCAATGATTACAGTTGATTGTAGAGAGTGTGAGAAGTGGAATGAAAAAGATTTACTCTATGTAGTAGGACATGTTAAAAGTAAAGAGCTTAAATATATCTGGTTTATCTACGGGGATATTTATGCTGCTAAAAATAGCATATACAAAAATCTGAAAACTAAAATTTCAGAAGGGATAACAAGTATTCCAAATATAGAATTTACAGAAACCAATGAACTAGGAAAATTAAATAGAATAGATCCATTAGGAATTACATATCTTAGAATAAGAGGAATGTGGGGGATTGAGAATCCTAATAAAGTATTTAACTACATTTGTAGTTATGATAAAAATAAAAACTTTCAAATTTTTCTTTTGTTAAGAAAGACCAAATTTGAAAGTTTTAGTGATGACTCAAAAAATAAAATATTGAAATCAAAAAAATTGATTGTTGAGGATGTCGAGATAAAAAATCCCAATAATCCAGCGAATTTAATTGATTGCAAACTTATTAAAAACATAGTAAAATGAATGTAATAGGATTTTTTTCAGGAGCAGGAGGATTAGATTTAGGATTTGAACAAGCTGGATTCAATGTAACTTGGGCTAATGAATATGATAAATCTATTTGGGAAACATATGAGAAAAATCATCCAAATACCTTTTTAGATAAAAGAAGTATAACAAATATTCAATCTATGGAAGTTCCTGATTGTGATGGAATTATTGGCGGACCACCTTGTCAAAGTTGGAGTGAGGCGGGAGCTCTAAGAGGAATAAAAGATAAAAGAGGAAAACTCTTTTTTGATTTCATTAGAATTTTGGCTGATAAACAACCTAAGTTTTTTTTAGCAGAAAATGTTTCTGGTATGTTGTTACCAAGGAATAAAAAAGCTGTAACATTTATTAAAGATTTATTTAAAGAGTGTGGCTATGAGTTAAGTTTTGCTCTTTTGAACGCAAGTGATTATAGAGTGCCTCAAGATAGGAAGCGGGTTTTTTTTATTGGGTATAGGACTGATCTTAATATGAAATTTCAATTTCCAAAAGGAAAAACAATTAGTAATAAGATTTATTTGAAAGACGCTATAGGTGATTTACATAATACAGAACTTGCTGCTAAAGAAGGTAATAAATCTAATGGTGAAGAATGCGTTATTCCTAATCATGAATATATGACAGGAGGATTTAGTTCAATGTACATGTCTAGGAATAGAGTTAGAAGTTGGGATGAAGTTTCTTTTACTATTCAAGCAGGGGGGCGACATGCGCCTTTGCATCCACAAGCTCCTAAAATGAAATTTGTAGAACAGAATAAAAGGATTTTCGTTCCAGGAAAAGAAGACTTATACAGAAGACTTTCTGTTCGTGAATGTGCTAGAATTCAAACTTTCCCTGATAATTTTATTTTTCATTATGATAATATAGCACATGGATATAAAATGATAGGTAATGCTGTGCCTGTTAGATTAGCTAGAGCTTTAGCTACTCAAATAAAGTTAGATATGAATACGTTAAGTAAAAAAATAAAAAGACCAAAAGCGAAATGGGATTTTATTGAAAAAATGATTGTGACAGAAGAATATTAATTTGATGAAATTTTAATAATGTTCTGATAAACAAAAAGACCTCTTAGAAAGTTATCTAAGAGGTCTTCTTTTTTGAATGCGATGCTTTTTGTAACTTTAACAACGCTCAAAAAGCAAACGATATTAATTTTATTTTTTAAAAAACATAAAACATTGAATATGAGACAGTTAGTATTAATACTTTCAATTATTTTAATTTCTACTGGGTTCACTTTTTCCCAAACAAAAACTTCTAAAACTGCCGTTACAGCCAAAAGAGGCTTAAAAGTCGGCGATACGGCTAATGATTTTAATTTGAAAAACATAGATGACACCATGGTGTCATTGGCAAGTATCAAAGATGCAAAAGGATACATCGTAATATTTACATGTAATCATTGTCCTGTAGCAGTTGCTTATGAAGATAGAATTATCGAACTCCATAATAAATATGCACCTATGGGTTACCCTGTAGTAGCGATTAATCCAAACGATCCTACTTTGGAACCAGATGATAGTTTTGAAGGAATGAAAGATCGAGCTGTAGAAAAAGGTTTCCCATTTTTATACTTAATGGATGAAGGACAGAAAGTGTATCCTCATTTTGGAGCGACAAAAACTCCGCATGTTTTTCTTTTAGATCAAGATAGAGTGGTAAAATATATCGGGGCGATAGATGATAACACTTACGATGCTGATGAAGTAGAAACTAAATATCTCGAAGATGCACTTGCTGCAATTATGAGAGGGAATAATCCTGAACCAAGTTCTACTCGTGCGATAGGATGTGGAATCAAAGATAAAACAGCAAAGAATAAAAGATCTAGAAAAAGAGAAATGCTTAAAAAATCTTCAGGCGTAGATAAGAAAGTAAACGGAAGAGGATAATTGTTTTTTCCAAAAACCTAAGTAATGAAGAAATGATAAATTTCTTCATTACTTAAAAAGGCATATTTAAAATGGACAATCTAAAATACTTGTTCTTGTTTTTTGTAATTGTATTGTTACAAAATTGCGGACTCAAAAACACAACAGAAGAAACAACTGCTAAAGTTGAAAAAATAGAACCAATACTTTCTGCTGTATATAGTACTTTTGATGAAGTTGAACATATGTTCAAATATCAAAACGATACCACTTATGTAATTAATTTTTGGGCAACTTGGTGTGCGCCTTGTGTGGAAGAGTTGCCATATTTTGAGTATATGAATAAAACTTATAAAGATGAAAAAGTAAAAGTCATTTTGATAAGTTTGGATTCTAAGAAGAAGATTGACAGTAAGCTCAAACCTTTTATTTTAAGAGAAAAATTAATGTCTCATTGTGTTGCGTTAACTGATACGCGTTACAACTCTTGGATAGATAAAGTTAATCCTGATTGGGACGGCGCAATACCTGTAACTATTGTTTACAAAAAAGACGAATACGAATTCATACAAGGTGAATTCGCAAATTACGAAGAACTTAATTCTATTGTTAAATCATATTTAAAATCTTAAAAATGAAACAGTTAGTTAAAATCACTTTATTATTTTTTGCACTTGGCTTATTAATGACTTCATGTGGCGAAGCTACAGATGCTGCTAACAAAACTGCTGAGGCAGTTACAAAAGGAGCAGATAAAGCAAAGGACAAAATGAAAGATGCAATGGCATCAGCATTAAAGGTAGGAGACAAGGCAGAAGACTTTAGCCTTAAAAATGTAAATGGAGATATGGTTTCTCTTTCAGGTATGGAAGATGTAAAAGGTTATATAGTAACATTTACTTGTAACACTTGTCCTTACGCAGTTGATTATGAAGATCGATTAATAGACCTTCATAAAAAATATGCACCTATGGGTTACCCTGTAGTGGCGATTAATCCAAATGATCCTGAAGTGAAAGAAGGAGATAGTTATTCAGCTATGCAAGTTAGAGCTGAAGAAAAATCTTTCCCTTTCGAATACGTATTCGATGATGGTCAAAAAATTTATCCAAAATATGGAGCGACAAAAACTCCTCATGTTTTTATTTTGGATAAAGAATTAACTGTAAAATACATCGGAGCGATTGATGATAATCATGAAGATGCTAATTTGGTAAAAGTGAAATATGTAGAGAATGCAATTAGCTCATTGGAGGCTGGAAATGATCCTAGTCCTTCAACAACTAAAGCAATAGGTTGTAGCATCAAGAAAAAGAAAAAAATGATGTAAGTTTTTCCTAGTGAAAAATTTATAAATAATGAGTGTCTATATAATGTAGGCACTCATTATTTTTTTGTTTAAGATTTAATAAAAAGAATTTAAAACCTCTGTGCAACTCTGTGAAATAGCCAAGTAAGAAGGCTATTTCACAGAGATACACAGAGAATTTCCACAGAGAAAATAACTTATTTTTTATTGCAAATGATTCACAGCTTTTACTGTTGCTTTAATCTTTTCTACATCCGTTTCAGAATAATCATTTTCCTTTTTTCCGAAATTTGGATTTTCAAAAGTCATTGAGCTTTGAATTCTATTTTTTCCAGAGAGATGAAATTCAGTAGCTAAAGTAGTTTGAGCAATTGCTGTAATATTTTGAGCATTCACACCAGCGCCAGGCATAATGGAAATTCTTCCATTTGCTTTTTCAACTAATTGCTGTAATAAAAATCTACCATCATAAGCATTTGCAAATTGTCCAGAAGTTAGAATTTTATGAGCACTAGTTTCGATGACTTTTTCTAAAGATAAAAACGGGTCAATAGCTCTATCGAAAGCACGATGAAAAGTTACCTTCATTGGTGCAGCCAAATCGACTAATGTTTTAGTTCGCTCCACATCAATGTTTCCATCTTTCAATAAAACTCCCACAACGACTCCATCAATTTTTTTTCCAGAGGAAGAAGCAGGCAGATTTTTACAAAAAAGAATATCTTTTTTGATGACTTCAAATTCGAGATCTGTGTAACAAAAGTCTCCCGCCCGAGGGCGAATCAAAACAAAAATGTCAATATTTAATAATTCTCTTGAAGCTTGGATGACAGCAGGACTTGGAGTAATTCCTCCGAGTTCCAAACCGTTACATAATTCTATTCGATGTGCTCCAGCTTCTTGAGCATTCAATGCAGATTGAACGGAAGCAGCGCATACTTCGACTTTAATATTTTTCATAAAAAATCAATTTAAAATTAGATTGCATATTTTCATTTGAAAATGATATTTTTGCTAGTAAAAAAAACAATACCTTACAAAGAATCAATAATAGTAATCAAAGTAAAATTAAAAAAATATTCATGAGAGCATTTTCCTTTTTATTGGTAGTAGTTTTTTTTGTTGCATGTAGCAGCAACAATGATGGTTATTTACAACCTCGTAATCTTTTGGAGTATGGAATTCCATTAACCATCTTGGCTCCTGATAGTGTTGATATTAGTACGAAAAATTTTATCGTATATGATGAGATAACTATCAAAAGCCAAAGTTCTGATGACTATAATGTTCTTATTTATTCTAGTGAGCTAGAAGCTAGCTCAACTGTAGGAGGTACGAAAGCAAAGCAGGTAGAACAATTAAAATCTTCTTTTTCAAATTTTAAAGTGCTTACAGATGAAGAAGATGGATTTGTATATGAGACGGTGATTGATTCCACTTTACATAGTTATGGTTTTAGGAGAGTGGTAATTCAAGGTGATAAAGAATTCATTTTTCAAACTGGTTATGGTTCTTTTACAAAAGAGCAAGCGGAGGAAATGTATAAATCTACTGTACCGCAAGCAATGAAGAAAAAATAAATTTAGATTAGATTTATTTAAAATGAGAAAAGGCTTTCACAAATTAATGTGAAAGCCTTTTCTTTTTTTCTTAGTGTTCTTTTTTTCTAAGCTTCTTGTACAATTTCGTAACCGAAGAATACAAGGATCAAAACTAAGATACTTAAAATGATCATGAGTAAAATATTTTGTTAATAAGTTTAGTTACAAGAATTTCTCTTTAGTAACTGTTTTTGGATTATAATTTAACTACTTCAAAATATATAACATAGATGTTATTCAAGCTGAAATCGTTGCTTGTAAGTTACATCGTATTTATGAAGATGACAAATGATAAAAAGAAAGTAAAATTTAGATTTTAAAGAAAAAGCATAAAAAAAGGTCGAAAATCATTGATTTTCAACCTTTTTTTACAAAAAATACAGACAATTACAAAAATGTTAAAATTTGTTTTTTTTCTATGTATTGACTGTTAAGTTACATTTGAGCTAAATTATTTAGTAGCTGCTGTATATCTTTTACTCACTTCTGTCCAGTTAATAACGCTGAAAAAAGCTTCAACATAATCAGGACGTTTGTTTTGATATTTTAAGTAGTAAGCATGTTCCCATACATCTAATCCTAAAATTGGAGTTCCTTTTTTCTCAGCACAATCCATCAAAGGATTATCTTGATTAGGCGTACTCGTTACAAATAATTTCCCTCGGTTGCTTACACATAACCATGCCCAACCTGAACCAAATCTAGTTTTAGCAGCAGCAGCAAAAGCGTCTTTGAATTTTTCGAAAGAACCAAAATCTTTTTTGATTGCTTTTCCAATCTTACTAGTTGCACTTGGAGTTCCGCCTCCTTTTGGAGACATTACTTTCCAGAATAAAGAGTGGTTATAAAATCCACCTCCATTATTACGAACACCAGCACCATGCTTAGATGCTTTCTTCAAAATCTCCTCAATTGATTTTTTTGCAAGAGGAGTATCTGCGATAGCAGCGTTTAATTTGTTAGTATATCCATTGTGATGTTTTCCATGGTGGATAGTCATCGTACGTTTGTCGATATGCGGCATTAGCGCATCATAGTCATAAGGAAGTTTAGGAAGTTTGAATGCCATAATCTGTTTAATTTTTAAAGCCCGAATCAATCAGGACAGGTTTGGTAATTGAATTGTTATGTAAAATAACGCTCAAAGATAAAATTTTTTACAAAATTTTAAATAACGTTTTTTTAAAACGATTTTGAGGTGGAATAGTTTTAAATATTTGACCTGCGATCATTTGTAAATGTATTGTTTTAAATTTACTATTTAGTAACCGCCAATTTCAATTGGCAGGTTGTATTAAAGTAGTTGTTCAGTTAAAATTAAATACAATTAAGTCCTCTGTTTTTTGAACAACCTGCCAACTGAAGTTAGCGATTACTGAACAGTTATGTTTTAAATTTAAAAAAATGATAGCACTACTCGTGATAAAAACAAATCAAATAGAAAAGCAGAAAACTTTTTACGAAGCACTCGACTTAGTTTTTCAAAAAGAAAAACATGGAAAAGGTCCAACGCATTATTCTACAATTTTAAAAAATCAAAATATAGTTTTTGAAATTTATCCTTTACCTAAAAGTCAAACGGAACCTGATGTAACTACACGTTTGGGATTTCGAGTTGATGATTTAGAAAAAACTTTAGAAACAATATTGCAAATAAGGGGAGAGTTGAAAAATGAGATTAAGAAAACTGATTTTGGAACATTAGCAGTAGTAAAAGATTTTGATGGAAGAAGTATTGAGATTTATCAAAACTAAGAACTTTTAAAACAACTTCTTTGTGAGAGGAAAATGATTTAGTATTTTTGAAAAAAATATCAAGATGAAATCTTTCCTATTAATGTGTTTTCTATTTTTTAGTTTTTCTTCTTTTGGTCAAGCCAAGTTGGATATAATAGGAAGTATAAATTATTCAGACCTTTATAGTGGAGCTTCTGGAAATGGTAAATTGAATCATCATTTTGGAATTAATTACAATTACAAATTAAAGGAAAATACTTGGTTTAGAATCGGTCTTGGATTTACAAGTATGGGATTTAAAGATGAGATAATTACAAACGGCTTGGGAAGTGTTTATGTTGAATTACAAAAAAAATATGAACATCAATTCTTTGAAATTCCAATTGCATTGCGACGTGAATTTTCTCAAAAGAAATTAAAACCTTTTGTAGAAGCAGGAATATCTTCGATGTATTATCTACAGTCAGTAACGAAAATTTTTGTGAATGGTGATAAATCATTCACAAGAAAAGAGCGAGTGGACGATGCTAGTCAAATAAGATATGCTATGATTTTGTCTTTTGGTATTAGTCATGCTTTTAATGAAAAATGGGAATTAATAGTACGACCTAATTTTCGTTATCATTTTGCAGAGATTGTTGGTGCGCCAGTAGAATGGCATTTGTGGAGTGGGGGACTTGCTTTGGGAATTAGAATGAAATTGAGGTAAGTAAAATTTGAAGAAGGGAAATAGGGAAGACGGATTTGAGAAATTAGAAGTTTGACGAATGTTCTTGTATGTTGTATTCACAAGTTGCTCGTCAAACTTCAAACTTCTCAAATCC
>JALZVK010000040.1 GCA_023301005.1 Saprospiraceae bacterium
CATTCTGATTAACCTCATTGGCGAATGAAATAGAAATCATCATAATTAAAAATAAAGCTCTGATTGTTTCACCTTTTTAATATTTAATAAAAACACAATCGTTATAAAAAAGACTGACTAGTACTTTTATTTTTAAATCCAAATTTAATAAATAGAAATAAAATCATAATAATTCCAATTAAGTAAATTCCTCCCATATAACCAAATATTGCAAACTTTTCCTTAGCAATAGAGCGGCCTAACTCTGGGCCATAGATTCCAGCACCCACCATCGATGTATCCGATGGTGGATGTGACAAGAATCGAACTCACCCACAAATCAACGCATTAATAGTAAGCTACATGCTTAGTAACTACAGAAAATGCGAAGTTGTGCTTAGTAAATTTAAATTATTTTTACTAAGCACAAACTAAGCCAACGACAGAAAGATAGAGACAAATATAGACAGTTTAAAACAATTAAAACTAGGTAACTTATTAATAACTCACTTTAATGTTATTAAATACATACAAAAAAAAGCCCAAACTAAAAAATTTGGGCTTTAAAATCTGGAGGAGACGGCCGGATTTGAACCGGCGGCTTTACAGTTTTGCAAACTGTTCCCTTGGACCACTCGGGCACGTCTCCTTAACATCAAATGAATGATGGTTAGAAATGTATTCTGGCTATATTTCTTAAAAAAGTCAATGGTTTAGCTGTTTTAGAGACTTAGTTATTTAAAAGAATCACGTCGCGTTAAGACATTTTACACCCCACTGGTGACAATCCCTTTGCCTGATCCCTATATTAGCTAAAAACCAAAGGATCATAGAAATGAAGTACCTTCTGCTCATCGTTTTATTTTGTACGACACTCGTATTGGCATCAAGCTTTAAAAACATAAAAAAGCTTTCCAATATAAAGTTAAACTCAATTAGTGATGTCGCAAAAGAAGTTGTTTCAAATGATAAAATTTTTGGTGATTGCGGTAGTGTTGACGTATTTAAAATCAAAAAAACTAAGTACGAACGAAATATTAATACAATCAAGCAACTACTCGTGGTTTCTAAAAAACTTGATGCTGGAAATGATGAACAAGAATACGTTTCTGAAATTAAACCAACAGAGACGTTCTCTATGACGAAAACTCTTCTTGATTTTACAATGGATAATCAAGTTGAAGACTGGTTAAATAATGAAGAAGACTTCTCGACATATAAAGACTACGAAAAAAGACTTGCGAATAGTCTCTATCTTAGTACAGATAAGTTAACAAATTCTCATTTAAGATTTTATCAATCCATTCATTCTGACGAAGATGGGACATGGAATTCTCTAGTAATCTACGATACTCGAGAACAAGAAGCTCTCGTACTAACAGTTGGTTTTTGTAGTACTTAACTCATTATATTGGAGAATATATTTGAACAAGCTCATTTTTATATTAGTTCTTTCTAGCTCACAAATATTTGCAGCTCATACTCTGTCACTAGATCTACGATCTGGACAGTATAAAGAACTACTAGATAAAGCTCTTGACCTAGAAGACGACTATGATCAAGAAAAGATTATCCAAACAGGCTCTAGACTTCTTAATTGGATTAAGGCCATTAACGACTCTCGAGCTGATAATAAAATAGAACTCTACAAACCTGAAGACAGCCGTGGAATTCCTATTACGAAGCCTTCAAAATATAACGGTGAAATCGCTCTAAAAAGATATAATAAAGCACTTAAAGCCTTACCAGAATCAATGAAGAAAACCTTAATCACTTTCTCAAGTGCTCCCGTTCCTAAAAGACATTCTTTGGAAAATGATAAAATATTTATAAAATACGCCAAATCAATTGATGCTGCTTACAGAACTGCTGCAAGATGGAAGTTGATGAAAAAATGGCTTCCCCAGTTAAAACTGCGAAGGGCCAGAGATATTAGAGGCTACTATTACCTCTCTCTTGTCTCTAACTTAAAAGAGAAACTTGAGAAATACGCAAGTATGGAAGACCATGTTAAATCAAGATACACTCAGTCTCTGATAGGTATGTGTCTTAATAACAAAAGACTACTTCCTTATTGCGAAAGAGAGCTTAAGACAGCAAATACTTGGAAGTTCTATTCCAAGTATAAACCAGGGTCTAAAAAGCTTTATGAATCGTTTTTCAAGCTCTCACATAAAAGAGAAGATATCATTGTCTCGAAAAATATGGATCATACCGTATTTAATATTCCTTTTAGAAGGTATCCAGATATGGATGTTAATAATTGGCTTGAATCGAATGTTGAACATGAATGGAAAGGTTTAAATTGGAATCTCAATGTCGATGTTGTTGATAATAGCGATATTTATATAGTTTTCGCTCCAGGTGCTACGGCCAGCGTAGCAAAACATAATAAGATTACGATGGACAAGAACAGAGGTATTAACAACTACACAGTAGATTGGACAATTAGGCATGAATTTGGTCATGTCCTTGGTTTCCCTGACTGCTATATCGAGTTCTATGACTCGAGTGAGAAGGTCATGGTGAACTATCAAATTGATCTAGATAACATCATGTGCTCACGAAAAGGACATATCCAAGATTCTCATTATCAAGAGCTTTCCAAGGTGTACCTTTAATTTCAAATACTTAGAGAGTTGTATTCACTCTTGATTCATTTATGTCAATTTCATTGACGCCGTCTTTATTAATTTCAAACAAGATCATTTTCGTCCTTTTACACGATAGAATATTTGAAAGGACAGAAATTTATGAAGATATGGTTAATCACATTGTTTGTAGCTAGCTTGAGTTTTGGTGGAAACATCCAAATAAAAAAAATCAAAGCTTCTCAAATTAATTTTACTCATCAAATAGTAAACGGATACTCAATCTGTTCACTAGTTACAGATAAATACCAAGTTAAGATGAGAGAGTCTTCTCAGAAGGCCTGCAACCAATTCCAAATTGCACTTTCATCTGTTAACGAAAGCCAAGACGTTGTTCTTGTTACTGATACATTAAGAAAAGAAATCATACATCTTACTACTGATAATACTATTGAGAGGATTAACTAATGCCCATGTTCAAATTATTTACCGTTATTGCTGCTTTTACCTGTATCTCTGCTTTTTCATTTCAGCCTGAGGTCTACATTGTTGATTCAACAGATTTGTCGATTTCACAAGAATCGAAAAATGAATGTAAAATTCAAGTAAAAAAATCAAATAAAACTTTTGAAGTCCACAATAACTGCCGTAGACTTCTAAAAAAGTTAGTTAAGCTTCAAGATAATAATGAAAAAGCTATTATTACATCAAAAGTTGATGGTCTTCAGTTTGCTCTCTATGGATCAAACGATTTTAAAGATCTTTCACATATTTAATAGATAAAATAAACTCAGAGTAACTCGTTACTCTGAGTAACTATAAACAGGGACATAATCTCTGTATTCATGAAAAACAGTCATTATATCGTCCACCTTTCCAACTAAATTATACGTCACTAAGACGCCTGGTATTTTTGTATCGATCTCAACACAGAATTTTAAGTTGAGATCTTCTGCTAGTTCCCTCAGCTCTTTAATCATAGAACCTTCGTTATAATGTAGATATAATTTATTCTGTCTTGACTCGACATCTTTTAAACCTTTTCCGAAAACTTCATCAATACTTTTTAAAACACAACGATCATATTGACTTGAAAAAGCCAGAAAATTTGTAATTAGTACCATTAACAATAAGATATTTTTCATAGTTGCTCCGTTGACACTATGCATAGTACAAGCAGAGCTAAGTTCTGAATTAAATTCACAAGGTAGTAATCGTTTTTCTTAATTACCGTACTCAAAATTGAGTAAAGTACTAATCAAACTTAAATATGTTTAACTTTAAAGAGTGAAAACAAGCAGACAATCTCTAAAGACTACCTGCTTAATATTTTTATTTATTCAATGATACTTAAAGATTAAGCTTCTCTAATAACGTATTTATCTTTCCCAGCATCAACCATTTCTTTAAGTTGCTTACCAACTTTAAAAAATGGAACCTTCTTAGGATCAACTTTTACAATTTTGCCAGTCTTAGGATTTCTTCCTTCATAAGCTTTATAGTTTCTGTTCGCAAAAGAACCAAAACCTCTGATTTCAATTCTCTCATCATCGAATAAAGCTTGGATCATACTGTCAAAGCATATGTTCACAACTTTTTCAGATTGCTTAGGTGAAAGATTTGCTTGTTTCTCGATGACAGCAATTAAATCTGCTTTAGTCATTTCAAACTCCTTGTTCTTTGTTTTATTATACCCCCAAACTGCCAGTCTCCAAAAAGGGAAATTATGGCTTATATGTGAGGCACTTTGTTTAACTAACCTATCGGCAGCTAAAACTTAAGTCTTTAGAATTACATTATAAAGTTGATATAGGTTAAATTCTACCTAGGAAAATTAGTATAATACTTAAGTAGCAACAAAGGTTATCCGATAGGTAAACATGAAGAGAACTCTTAATTATTCGCTGATCCATACAATTTCATTAATTGTATTATTTATGTCAGTTACTGCATGTAATGAATCACCTACACGTAAAAACATTGATTTTTTTTCTGATAAGACAACAACTTCGACTAATACAGATAACTCTATCACGCCTGAAGAAGATGAACTGGAGCAGAGGCCTAGTAATGTAGTTTTCCTTCAAGCAGGTGTTTGTGCCTGCCAAAATAAGGAAGTTATCTCACTAAGTGATGGCAGTTGTGCTTCGACTTGTTCATCTCAAGTAGGCACAGATTTAGAGCTTTTTATAAAAGTACAACTTGATGAACTAATTACCGCAGATGACCGTTATCAGAACTTAAGAGGTTGGTGTCAAAACTTAATTAACGATGGAACAGAAGAAGGAATCCAAGCTAATTGTATCGTAGATATATTAGACGAAGACAATAATGCCCCTCCTGTTAATCTAGTGGATGCGTCACTAGACTCTCTTACTGTTAGAGTTAATGCGACGACATTAACCAAAAATAAAACTTACAGAGTTACCTTAAGAGAGACATCTTCACAGGCAATCATAGTTCACTGTGATCTGAAGTGTGTCTCCAATTCCATGAATAACGACAGCACCTGGGTTTGTTAAATTTGTTATTATTGGTGCAACACCGTCAAC
>JALZVK010000041.1 GCA_023301005.1 Saprospiraceae bacterium
TTTTTTTTTGAAAATAATATTATGACTTCATACGATTTAATGCCGTTGTCTTCTAAGGTTTGGATATATCAAAGCAATATCTTATTCACTAATGAAGAAGTGCCAGAGATAGACACACAAATTCAAAATTTTGTAACTCAATGGGTAAGCCATAACCAAGCGTTAAAAGCTTATGGTAAACTGTATCATAATCGCTTCATTGTGCTTATGGTTGATGAAAGCCAAGCAGGTGCCAGCGGATGTTCAATTGATAAGTCTGTACACTTTATCAAGGCTATGGGACATCATCATGGCGTTGATTTTTTTGATAGAATGTTATTTACATTTCAAAATGAAAATAAAATGCAAGCAGCTCATAGAGATGCATTTGCATTATTATTTCAAAATGGAGAAATAGATAATAGCACACTTGTATATAACAACTTGGTTAAGACTAAAGAGGAGTTTGAAAATGGCTGGATGATTCCATTGAAGGATAGCTGGCATGCTAGGATGGTTTAAATAGTTATATGATTTATAAACACCTTGAAATCGTTAACTTATCAACCAATTTTGCCGTTTCATATAAAAAAGCAGATTTTCCATTTTGGATAATGCATTTTGATTGAAATTTTAAAAATGAAGTTGTTTTAAAATGTTTTTCTAATCTCATCAGACATTCTAAATCAACTTCAATAAAAAAGATAAAGATGTTTGGAAAAGTGAAAAAGTGGTTAGGTATAGAAGGTGCTAAATTAGAATTAGTAGTACCTGAAGAAATTTTTGAATCTGCTGGAAGTGTATCTGGTAAGATTCGATTTTTTAGTATGAGCGAACAAAAGGTTAAATCTGTAAAAATTATTCTTATTGAACGATACAGTCGTGGTCGTAAAAATAATAAGATGACAGATGAATATCAATTGGGTGAAATCATTTTGGAAAATAGTTTTGTGATTCCTCCTAACGAACATATCGAAATTGATTTTACACTTCCTTTCAAAATTGTAAAATCAGATATGGACGAAATGCAAGGTAAAAATATACTTGCCGCTGGAGTGGTGAAAGCTGCAAAGTGGTTTAGTGCTGTTCAATCTATTTATAGAGTGGAAGCGGAGGCGACCGTAGATGGTGTTGCTTTGAATCCTTTTGATAAGCAGGTTGTTATTATGGTTTGAGAAAGGTGGTAGATTTGAACAATTGAGCATTCGAATTTTGAAGTATGTCGAATTGATTTTTTTACGATTTAACTGAATAAGGGAATAGGGGAAGACGGATTTGAGAAGTACGAAGTTTTGTCGAATTAACTTATTTTACTTACTTCGTAAGTGTTCTATTCTAAATAGGAAACCCAAATATTCAATCTGAATATTTGGGTTTCTTTTTTAGAAAAAACAATATACTTACGGAGTAAGTAAAAATCAAGATTAATCGGAAACAATGTTATTCGTCAAAACTTCGTACTTCTCAAATCCGTCTTCCCCTATTCCCTTATTCAGTTAAATCGTAAAAAAATCAATTCGACATCCCGTTTTTAAACGGAATAAAATTCAAATGTTCGAATGTTCTATTCATCTACTTTCCAAACGACTGAATAATTTCCTCCGCAGATTTTCCCAAATTCTGCAAAGAACCTTTAACACTAGTAGCGTAAGGATCGTTTGGATATTTTTCTAAGAATTTATTGTAATATTTTTTTGCTTCATCATAATTTTTCAAATGCTCGTCATAGGTAAAACCCTTTAAGAACAAGGCTGTTGGCACTTTAGAGAAGCCATCAGAGTTCGCTAAAACATAATCATAGATTTGCATAGCTTGGTCATACTTCTTCATAGCAATCGCCATGTTTGCAGCATCGAAAAGAGATTTTTGAGCGGCATCATCATTTTTTACAATCGCACCTTGAAGTCTTGACATCGCAATAAATTCTCTAACTTTTTGTCTATTCCATTTTCCAGATTTTTCATCTAGCATTGTTTCTGCAAGATTAGTAATGATAGGACTGAACGTAGATTTGAGTTGACTTGCATCAGGATATATTTTTGATATTTCATCTGCTGCTGTTTGGAAATTAGAGGTGTGAGCAAAATTGACCAACACATTACTTAGCATACTGAGGTTGGCAACTTGAGAAGTACCACCTGAATAATTTTTTACAGATTCAGTTAACGTAGCAATCGCATCAGGATATTGATTCATGTCCAATTGTAATGTAGCAGCTTTGTTAGAAATATCAGAAAAAGCATTTGCATCATTTTTTAAATCATTGAGATAAGATTTATAACTTGCCAACAATTCTCTTTTTACATCTGTGGTAGGCGTTTCATTATGTTTTTGTTCAAGGTTAATAATTTTGCTACCCCAGTCGTTGTTACCACAACTCCAAATTAAAGTCAATAGAAGGAAAGGAATTAAATTTTTCATATTTGTTTTGTTTTTTGCAAAAATAGCGAATACTCAATAATTTATTTATGACTAACAAAATTTATTTTTTATTATCTATCGCCGTAGGTATCATTTTCTTTTTGTCCTGTGAGCGAAAAATACAAAAAGATTTTCTGACTAAACTCGAACCTATCCTTGAAGAGTATGATGCTTCATCATCTACTTTGCCAGGACAACAAAAATTAAGAAGTGTCTGTAGAGACAAAATGAATTATATACCAGACCCGAATCATTTAGAATTTACTCCGTTGAAGATAATAAGAGTCAATATCCATATTATGAGAAACTCGAAAGGTGGTAGTAATTTTCCAAATGAAGAGCAAGGTCGAATTTTTGTAAAAAAAGTATTAGAATCAACGAATCAAAAGTTAGAGCAAAATGCTAAAATGTTTTTGCCTCTTAATAATGATACGCCTAAGCTTCCTCAATGCTATAAGTTCGAATTGTCACCTCGCCCTAATGATCCAAATGATGATGGAATTTATTTTCATGATGACGATGAATTATTCTATATGACGAATTATGGAAAAAATACCAACATCTATAAACAAGGTGTTTACAAAAAATATGGTATTCAAAAAGATACCGTCATGAATATTTTCATGATGGGCGTTCATCAAGATAGTATAGAATCCAAGACTTATAAAATGGTCTCGAATGGTATCGCATTTGGCAAATGGACGAAGGTGGCTTCGTGGTATTATTTTATGAATAACAAAAACTTTACAAAAGCTAGTGATATTGATTTTATAGATCATTGGACTTCTCAACGGTTATGGAATCATGAGATTGGGCATTGTCTCGGACTGCGTCATAGTTGGGTAGGGAATGATGGTTGTGATGATACGCCTTCGCATCAGAACTGCTGGAACTATACTAAAAATGGTTCGAAATGCGATTCGATTGTCTCGAATAATATCATGGATTATACTGCACATGCGGGGGCGTGGTCGCCTTGTCAAATTGCAACGGTTCATTATAATTTGTCAAATAAAAAATATAGAATTCGTCCATTATTAAAAAAGACTTGGTGCAAATATGATGAATCGAAAACCATCAATATTAATAAAGGTGAAGATATTGTATGGAAAGGTGCGAAAGATTTGGAAGGAAATATTATTGTGAAAGATGGCGCTTCTCTAACTATTCATTGTCGAGTTTCTATTCCTCCGAATGGAAAAATTATTGTTGAGCCAAAAGGTAAATTAGTATTGAATGGCGCAACTTTAGAAAATGATTGCGGGGAAACTTGGAAAGGAATTGAAGTGTGGAGTACGGATAAAAGAAAAGGTGAAGTCGTAATGGTTAATGATGCTAAAATTACGGAAGCTGAAAATCCAATTGATACGGCGATGGAGTGATGAGGTTTTTCCTCGGTGGAATCTCTGTGTGTGTCTGTGAAATAGCCTTCTAACTTGGCTATTTCACAGAGTTGCACAGAGAATTTATCGAGTTTCACAGAGGTCTTCAATACTTAGATCAAATGATATTGTTCGTTGGTTTTTTTCAGCTTCGCTGATTATTTTATTTTTTAAATTTAAAACAAAAAACTCCTTTCATTTGTTGAAATAATTTATGAAACATCTAATCAACTAAAATGCCAACACTAAATATATTTTGGTTACGTCGTGACCTTCGTTTATCTGACAATGCAGGATTATATCATGCCCTCAAAAGTGGAAATCCAGTCCAACCTATTTTTATTTTTGACAAAAATATCTTGGATGATTTAGAAAATAAATCAGATGCTAGAGTACAATTTATACATGATACTTTGCAAGGATTGCAAAAAGAATTAGAAGAACTAGGAAGTACATTGTTAGTGAAATATGGAACACCTGAAGAAGTGTGGACCGATATTTTAAAAAATAATAAAGTAGGAGAGGTGTTTACTAATCATGATTTTGAGCCTTATGCATTGGATCGAGATGAAGATGTAAAAGCATTGTTAGAAAAAAACAAAATCGCTTTTAATACTTTTAAAGATCATGTGATTTTTGAAAAAGATGAAGTGCTCAAAGATGACGGAACTCCTTACACCGTCTTCACTCCATATAGTCGAAAATGGAAAGCGAAATTAGAAACTCGAATGTCTAAAATAAAAGGAAAATCAGTTTCTTATTATTTTAAATCTTACCCAACTGAAAAGTATTTCGACAATTTTTTTAAAACAAAAAAGAAGTCCATTCCTTCTTTAGAAGAAATGGGATTTCAAAAATCAACACTCGGAATTCCTTCAACTAAAGTAACTAGAGGTTTAATAAAAACTTACGATCAAACTCGAAATTTCCCTGCTATCAAAGGAACTTCCATGCTAGGTATTCATTTTAGATTTGGAACAATTAGTATTCGAGAGAAGGCAAGAGCTGCGCAAGGATTAAATGAGACTTACTTGAATGAATTGATTTGGAGAGATTTCTACTCTGTGATTATGACGCATTTTCCTCATGTTATTACTCAGCCTTTTCGAGCGAAATATGACTTGATAGAATGGGTAAATGATGAGTCGCTTTTTCAGAAATGGTGCGAAGGAAAAACTGGTTATCCTATCGTAGATGCAGGTATGCGAGAGTTGAATACTACGGGTTATATGCACAATCGAGTACGTATGGTTGTTGCTAGTTTTTTGACTAAACATTTATTGACTGACTGGCGATGGGGCGAGGCATATTTTGCAAAAAAATTATTAGATTTTGATCTAGCAAGTAATAATGGAGGTTGGCAATGGGCAGCAGGTTGTGGTACTGATGCTGCTCCTTACTTCAGAATATTTAATCCTGAAAGTCAACAGAAAAAATTCGATAAGGAATTTAAATATATCAAAAAATGGGTGCCTGAATTTGGAACTGATGAATATCCTGAACCGATAATTGAACATAAATTTGCGAGGGAAAGATGTTTGAAAACATTTAAGGAAGGATTGGCTAAAGCGGAGGTATAGTTGAATTTATAAAAATAAAAGAAGCCATTTATGAATTTTCATAAATGGCTTCTTACTTTATAACAATGTATTTACAAATGGTAGAAATTAATGTTAGTCTACCAAATGATCTAAAATATCTTCTCCGAATTTTTCACGATGTTCATCGTTAGTTAATTCTAAATAAAACCTCGCAAAAGTAACTTGCATCCAAGGCAGTACCCAAAATAATCCAATGAATAAAGTAAATATTGTCAGCAGTATCCAAGGAATAAATCGAAGACCTAAAATAAAATAATCCATCTTATGCCCATCCATAATTTCCCAACTTTTCTTTAATGCATCAATGACTCCAATTTCTTTATCCTCAGCAAGAATATAAAAGGTTTGGCTAATCCATAAGCTAACATAATACCTGGAACTATAAGACATAGCGTACCTAATATAATAGCTATCATCATAAGAATATAAGCTCCTATCGCTCGTGCGAAATCTGGAAATCCATCGAAAAGATTAGAAATATTTGCTTCTTCATTACGTGCAAATTTCATAGAAAATATTGCAAGACCAATAGCGAATGGTCCTCCTAAAATATATTGGAAATATGAATGAACAGCTCCTGACATTGAAATCAATATTAAATAAATCAACTCAGTAGCAACAGCAATTCCCCAATTACCTGATAAGGAATCCCAAGCTTCATCCATCATTTGCTTGTGGGTAACAGTCAATTCTGTTCTTTGTGATTCATTGTAGTCTTCTTGTAATGGTTCTTCGAATTCTGACATTTTATTTGTATTTTATAGATTAAGAGTTTAATTTCAATTTAAAATAATCTAAAGTTAAAATTTATTATTCCAAATGTAAGTTATTGTTAGTAAATTTAAAAATATGAAAACCATAATCATTTCTCTTTTTCTATGCTTGACCTTTTCTTCTTTTGGACAAACCAAAGAAGATATTTTGACTTGCCTAAACATCATTCTTAATGAAGATGATTTAGATATTGCATTCAACAATAATATTACATCTGGTAGCGAAGCGGTCATCGTTAGTAGTGGAAGAAGTAATTATAATGCTAATGATATTCAAAAAATTAGAGACCGATTGACGCAAGATGATTTCTATGGTTTTGATAGAGATATAAAAGTTGTTCAAGGTGACAGCGAACAATTAAGGCGGTTAGGAGTTCCTGAAATTTATACGCTTTCATTTTCTTTTGGAGGTGATGATAATCAATTGATGTTCCGATTGAGTACTCAAATCAAAGGGGAGAATCTACAAGCTCATTGGAATTATAAATTACAAAAGGAAGACGACGAATGGGAAATAGTAGGTAACAGTATGAGTAAAAATAGATCGGTAGTCAATGATAATGGTTTCTAAAAAATGAAGAACAAATTAGAGTTTATTCTAAATGAAATGTGATTATTCAGAAGCGAGAACAGAGAATAGAGATCTAAGAACGATACATTTGCATATAAATAAGCAAACGTTAATCGTCACCACTATAAGGTTTCTCTTTTCCCTCAAAAAAATGGTCTCTTCTCTCTCTTCTGAATAGTTACAATGAAATTATATAGATGACCGACAGCCGTCAACCGTTGACCGTCAACCGAAAAAAATCGTATAGAACGATTTATATTTTAATATTTTCTTTTCCAATAAATGATTTGATTTCATCCAAAAAAAAACATTGCTTTTCCAAGCTAAAGTTTTACTTTTGTTCATAATTTATAAATCAAAAATCAAATCATGTCAAGACAACTTATCGTAGCTGGAAACTGGAAAATGAATACCAATCTCAAAGAAGGTATCAAACTAGCGAAAGGCGTTTCTAAAAAAACAAAACCTTCTGACCCTTTAGTGATTATGGCAGCTCCTGCAACTCACCTACACGCTGTCGCTGAAGTAGTAAAAGATATTCCAGGCATTCAAGTTGCTGCACAAAATTGTTCTCAAGAATTAAGCGGAGCTTATACTGGAGAAATTTCAGTAGGTATGATAAAAGCGATTGGTGCCAAATATGTCATCCTCGGACATAGCGAACGTCGTCAATATTTTAAAGAAGGAAATGCATTGTTAGCAAAGAAAGTAAAGACTGTTTTGGACAATAGTTTGTTACCGATTTTTTGTTGTGGTGAACCATTAGCAGTTCGGAAAGCGGGGAATCATGCTCGTCATGTATCGAAGCAATTGAGAGAAGGTTTGTTTCATTTATCAAAAAAAGATTTTGCTAAAGTCGTGATTGCTTACGAACCGATTTGGGCAATTGGAACTGGTGTGACTGCGAGTCCTGAACAAGCTCAAGAGATGCATGATAAAATCCGTAAGATGATTGTTAGAAAATACGGTGATAAGATTGCAGACAATACAACTATCCTTTACGGAGGTAGTGTCAAACCTGCTAATGCTAAAGTTTTATTTTCACAACCTGATGTGGATGGTGGTTTGGTTGGAGGTGCTTCTTTGAAGGCGGATGATTTTGTGAAGATTATTAAGGCGAGGTAGGGGAGATGTAATTGTATTGTTATATTTGTTGAAAAAAAAGGAACAGGTAGTAAATCCATATAGGGATTACTACCTGTTTTTTTTATTCTTTAAATTGACGGATGAAATCCGTGAGCTTGGTTAAATAGTACAGCTGTTACTGAGTGTTGTTCTTTTTTGTTATTGTGTTTTGTGTTGCGTAGCGGTTTTTAAAATTGGAATTAGTCTATAATAGTAATATTGTTATTAATAAAAGTGTAAAAATCTGGTACTAATTAGATGATTTCCAAATTGTCAACGGGTAAGTCAACAAAAATTTTGTTCATGTTATTCTTAGAATTGCCAATTAGTAAAACTCCTTGGTATAGTACATCAGCAATTCCAAAGTATTCTTGTGTTGTGAAATTGAAGAAATCTTTCATGTTTTCATCCCAATTGAAATTGAACATTTCAAATCTATTGAGACCCCATATTTCAGATTCAAAACCAGTTAGCTCTTCTCCTTTTTTATTATTAATAAGAATCAAATCTCCTTTGAGTTTAAGCTCATGAAATTGATTTAAAATAGATACGTAATCTGAAGGGAATTTGATGTTTGTTTTGTTTTCGAAATTGTTTATCTCTTTTAAACTAAGAGGAGTAGTTATTTCATATTTGTGAATAATCATTATACGACTGTTGTTTATTAAATATGTTTTCTTTTTTCTGGTACCTAACGTCAGTTTGTGAAAAATTCCTTGCCGTAAATTTTCACACCCATAATATAAACTAAAAAAACTATATCTCCATTCTAAGCAAAGTTGAAAATTAGAAAATGTAAAAGGGTTGTTATAATAGAAAAGTAGCAGAAGGAAAAAATAAGATGTTAGTTATTAATGCAATTAGAAATAAGTTAATTCACATATTAATGGCGTGTATTAAAAATAACACTACATATCAAAAAAACTTTAATCATTCTTTGGTGATAACATAAAAAACACATTGTTGTGCTCAGTTTTCTTTTTTTATTTTTTTCAAATGTATTTCGTCAGGTATTTGATTTCCGTAATTTGCAATTTCTCTAACTTTAGTCAGTATC
>JALZVK010000042.1 GCA_023301005.1 Saprospiraceae bacterium
TAACCGTGTATCATTGTTTTAGTGTGAATTCAACACTATTCCGTGAATGAAATCAAATTCAGTTTATTATATTTGTCAAATATTAGAAAATTTAAATAATATCCAAACACATAATTTTTTCTAATATTTAATTCTTTTAATATTTTTATGATAAAAAATAAGTAAAAATATTTTTCCTTCCCATACCGAAATTTTAATTTTTTTCCCTCTAACCGTAATTGATTTTTTAATGAATGTCTAAACTATTAGGCATATTAAAATTGGTATATTCCGGTTAAACTGTTCTTTCTACTTTTTATCCATTCTAATTTTTTTCCACATTAATTTAATCAATTCTTGTTTGTCACAAACAACATTCATTAAGAGCATTCAATGCTGGATTTTGCTTTTCAAAGGTGATTAATATTACTATTCTCTCACCTTGGATAGCCTTTTTTAGTTTGAGAATAATTAAAAGATGAATGCTAATTAAATATTTAACGATTTTTTTACGCTACTGCACTTCATCAAAAACATACTTGAAGTGTATAAAAAACAACAAATTATGAACAAGATTTTACTTGGTTTATTTTTGTTTTTTTCTTTTTCGGTTTTTGGAAATGATTCCTGGCCTGATTTAGAAGAAAACCCCGCCGTAGTTGCAGACATCACATTTTGTGTTGATGTAAGCTGTGTCCCTGCAGTTACTTCTGTAAATATATTCGGTGGATTTAATGGATGGAACAATGCAGCAAACCCACTTACTGATCAAGGAACTGGTATGTGGTGTGCTACCATTTCAATGCCTGATGGCAATCAAGAGTACAAGTTTTTGGTAAATGGAATTGAAGAAACATTTATACCGGGCGAACTATGTACAACCACTAATTTTGGTTTTACCAATAGATTAATTTCTGTTGTAAATGGAGTTCCTCAATCAGTATCTTTTGGATTTAACTCTTGTAATGCTACATGTGTACCTCCTCCTTCTCCTCCAGGTGCAAATATTACATTATGTGTAGATGCTACTTGTTTAGCACCTATTACTTCTGCAAATATTTTTGGAGCATTTAATGGTTGGAATTCAACAGCAAATCCTTTAGCTGATCCAGATGGAGATGATACATGGTGTGCTACTGTATTTATGGCTCCAGGTAATCAAGAGTTCAAATTTATTATAAATGGACAAGAAGAAATTTTTGACCCAGGTGGATCATGTACTATTACTTGTTGTGGTGGAGCTTTTACCAACAGATTAATTACTGTTGTTGATGGCATGGATGAAATGTTTACATGGGGTTATAATAGTTGTACAGCTGCATGTGTTGGAGCTCCAGCTGTACCAGGAGCTGATATAACTTTCTGTGTAGATTTAAGTTGTGTTCCAGTACCTACCAATGTAAATATCTTTGGTGCTTTTAATGGATGGAATGCTAATGGTAATCCATTAGAAGATCCAGATAGTGATGGAATTTGGTGTACAACTATATTTATGATGCCAGGTGCTCAAGAATATAAGTTTTTATTAGAAGGTGCAGAAGAGACTTTTGCCGGAGGTGAATCATGTACTACAACTAATTTTGGTTTTACCAATAGATTAGTTACTGTTGTTGATGGTGTTGATCAGACTGTTACTTTTGGATTTAATGATTGCGGAACTACATGTGTAGTACCTCTTGCTCAACCAGACCTTGTTATTGATTTTGAAGGAGATCCAACAATGATTGATTATAAAACTGTTGGATTTGGTGGAGCCATTACTACTATAGGCCCAGGTCCAGTTGACCCTACAAACTCAGCTTTTTGTATTGAAAAAACTGCAGGTGCTCCAGTATTTGCTGGTGCTGTAGTTGCAGATTGTGGATTGGCAAATCCAATTCCATTTGCAGTAAATTGTACAACAATGAAAATGGATGTTTTCTCTCCTACTGCAGGAACTCCTTTTTTATTAAAACTTGAAAATAGTAATGGTGGACCAACTACAGAAGTAATAGCAATGACTACTGTAGCTAATGCGTGGGAAACTTTATATTTCAACTTTACAAATGGAGTCCCTTCTTTCAGTATAAATGATACTTATGATAAAGTTGTTGTTTTCCCTAATTTTGGAAATATTGGAACTGGAGCAACTTATTGTTTTGACAATATTGGAATGTCTCCTATAAATGGTGTTACAGCAACTCAAGATTTAACAACTTGTGCAAATGACATGTTAGATGTTATGGTTACTGTAGATTTCTGCCCAACTGCTGTACCTGCTACTGGTACTTTGGATTTGTCAGGTGGAGCTACTGGAAGTGTTGCTGTTAGTGCTTTAACTGGAAATACTTATACATTTACTAGTACTATTCCTGCTGACGGAGCACCAATATCAATTACTGCATCTTTTTCTGATTTACCAGATTGTGCATTTCCTATAGTTGATGCTTTAACTACACCTAATACCTGTGCTGCTATTGATCCTATCATCAGTCAAACTGACCCAGGTGATGGAAGTCCATCAATACTTGACCCATGTAGTTGTACAGATCCATTGAATGATATTGTTGGAGGTGTTTTATATTTCCACGATTTCGTAACAATAACTTCTGGACCAGGTGAAACTTGGACACTTACAAATATTACTTCAGGTCAAATGTTTATAACTGCGGGAGGAACTCCTTTTGCAGTAGGTGCAACTATACCTGAAATTGCTCCTGGAGTTTATCATATTGATTTTTGGACTGAAGCAGGTGTTGGATTTGCGGCTGAATTTAATAGAGCTGGATTACCTTTAGCTGCTCCTTTAGCTACAGGTGGAACTTGTTCAGATGTTACACCTCCAATGGCAGTTTGTCAAAATATTGATCTTGTTTTAGATGATACTGGAATTGCTAGTATTACTACTGATGATATTGACAATGGTAGTTCAGATAACTGTTTACCTGAATCTATAACTCTTTCATTAGATAGAACAGATTTTACTTGTGTTGACGCAGGAGCAAATATAGTAACTCTTACTGTTACTGATTTAAGTGGAAATACATCTACATGTACAGCAACTGTAACGGTAATAGATGACACAGTACCTGTAATTCTTACTTGCCCACAAGACATTCATATTAATCTTGACCCAGGTGCATGTGATGCAATAGTAACATGGAATGCACCAACAGCTGAAGATGCTTGTCTTATTGGTTCAATTACGCAAGTAGCTGGACCTGTTTCTGGAACTACTCTTCCAGGTGGTTCAACAAGTTCTGTTTCTTATACAGTAACAGATAGCAATGGCAATGAATCTACTTGTTCATTTAATATTTTTGTAAATGGTTTCGTACCATCATCTAATGATATTACTTGTAATAGCTTAGTAAATATTTCTTTAGATGAGAATTGTCAGGCTGTAGTTGGAGCAGACCAAATCTTAGAAGGAGATGACTATAGTTGTTTTGATGATTATACAGTTACATTTGCTGATGGACCATCAGCAGGACAACCTGTTACTTTAGGACCAGGAAATATCAATCAAACGATTCAGGTAATGGTAACTAGTCCAAGTGGTAACCAATGTTGGGGAGAAATCTTAGTTGAAGATAAATTAATACCAGATTTAGTTTGTGTTGACGCAACAATCGGA
>JALZVK010000043.1 GCA_023301005.1 Saprospiraceae bacterium
ACAATAAGCGAAGCGAAACAATTAAACAATATCTATATTGATTGCAGAACACCTTTGATTCCAATAGCAGAGGTAAAAATCGAAAACGCAAAAATTAAGAGTAAGATTATATTTGAAGTAAGGTTGAATTTATATTCACCCATTAGATCTTTCCTATTTCCCAAATACATGATACAAGCTACAGTCACAGGTAGTATTACTGAATTGAATGCTTGTGAAATAATCATTACAAATACTGGACGTGCGTCAAAGATTGGAACTACAAGACCTAACAATGAAATAAAAAATACCATGATTCGATATTTTGTAAGTTTCATGTTACGAGATGATTCATTGTAATCACAAAGCAACCAAGGAAGCATTAATACATTTGGAAATTGAGAGGAAACACCTGCAGCAATAATTCCAATTGCAAATATTGCTACTGCCATTTTACCTGCAAGTGGTTCGAGTAATTCAATCATCTGAGAAGCTTTGGTAAGTCCTAAATTTTCAGGGAAAAGTGTCCCCGCTGCTGCTGCCATAATTGACATACTGATTATAAACATGAGTACGACAGAAACTATTGCATCTCTTCGTTGGACTTTCGCATCTTGAATTCCCCATCCAGCTTCTTTTATTAAAGTAGTTCTAATAATAAATAAACCAGAAAAAACTGTTGTCCCAACCATGGAGGCAATGACTAGATATGGACCTTTGTCTTGATCTTCTGGAATGGTAGGAACATTTGGAATTAGTCCATTTAATATTTCTGATGGGGGAGGCATGAGTATAAAAAAGTTCATCAGAAAACAAGCTGACATGACCGCCACGATGACCGCTAGTGCTCGTTCAAAGAATTGAGTTTCTCCATTCCAAAAAATAAAATAAACAATTATGATATAGAAGGCGGCAAAGTAAGTCGCTGGAATTCCACCTGTAATAAACGACTTAGACCAGACATGAGATATATCTGCTACGATTCCCATAACGCCCATCACACTACCCATCACTCCAAAAGTAAGTGCAAGGATAAAAAATATTCCAACCGCAGGATGGATATGTTTTTTAAATGCTTGAAGCGCAGTCTCACCCGTTACCATTGTATATCTACTATACAGGTTTATCATAAAATATGTAGCTAGACAAGAAGCCACAATAGTCCATAAAAGAGACATACCGTAAGTCGCTCCTGCTTTAGCCATAGAGGTGACACTACCTGTACCGATATTAAATCCCAAAAGGAAAATGCCCGGTAAAAACAAGGCAAGCCCTTTTGAAATTTTGTTTTTTGTAGAATTCATTTTAGTTTTTCTTAGGCGGTGAACTTTTACCTATAGTTGAGTCTTTAAACCATACTTCTGTATAATTTCCAGTTTCATATTGCTTAGCAATATCTCCACCATGAGTTTCTGCACCAGGGCACCAAACCATATTTTTTTCAGGAGCTTTTCCATTGGCTTGATTATATGCACCTTGCTTGAAGTAAATCAATTCACCTGAATAAGCAATTTTACGCTCGACTCCATCTTGACCGATTGGTACAAATAACTTTTGCGTCTGCATAGGAATATCTGCCTTCGTTGCGTATTCTGATTGGATTAAGTTTTTGGTAAATGTTTTGGGCTCATGTCCTTTACTCATAAATGTAACATACATGATACCTTTGTGTACATTGATTTCGTAGCTAAACTCTTCACCTAATGCAATTCCATCTTTAGGTTCAACTGGGAAGTCTGTTGGACTAGAGCCTACAACAGAAAAATCATGACCCCAAACTGGATAAGAATAATCCCATCGTCCACCATTATCATCACCCGCAGTATTTATTTCATAATTCCAAAAAACAGAACCCTTAGTGTGACCTGGAAATTTTTTATAAAAGATTTTACAAGGTTCATTTTCATGTCCTTCACCACTATGAATTTGACCAATGACAGTCGAGTAAGAAGCTGCAACTCTTCCATCACCAGTAGTCGATACATGCATTACTTTACATGTACCAGTTAACTTACCACCTTGTTCAGGAGTCCATTCTCTTTTTTCATGTAACTCTGTTCTTGTATTGCTAGAATTTTTTGAAGTGACTCCAGAGTTAGGAGCTTTGTATGCTACCCAACGCTGAGTACCATCAATTACTGAATAGAAAAAATCTTTGTTTTCATATTTAACGACGTCATCGACATTCGTTCCGTCAGCTAATAACATTTTAAATTTATCCATAAAAGGAATCACCTCATTAGGGTAAACAGTCTTATTAGCTAAACCATCATTTGCAGCAAAATATCCATCATTCGAAATAGCTTTATCACTTACTTGTACTGTTGCTGATTTAAACCAAACTTCAGCATAATTACCATCTGCATATTGTTTTTTCAAATCACCTCCATGAGTTTCAGCACCTGCGCACCAGACTCTATTTGCAGCAGGATCTACTCCATTCGTTTGATTGTAAGAACCTTGTTTGAAAAACAATCCTTCCTCTGAATAAGCATTTTCTCGCTCAACTCCATCTTGACCAATTGGAACAAATAAATCTTTAACTTGCTGAGGCATATCAGCCTTTGTTGTATATTCTGATTTGATTAAGTTTTTGGTAAATGTTTTAGTTTCATGTCCTTCACTCATGAATTTTAAATTCATCATACCATCTTTTACTTCGACTTCATAAGTCATTTCTTCACCCAATTCAATTCCATCTTTAGGCTCTGCTGGAAAATCATTTTTATCCTTACCGATTATAGAAAAATCATAACCCCAAATCGGGTAAGAGTAATCCCATCTACCTGAATTGTCATCACCTTTAGTATTGATTTCATAATTCCAAAAGACAGAACCTTTTTTATGACCTGGGAATTTTTTGTAATACAATTTGAACGGTTCGTTTTCATGTCCATCAGCACTATGTATCTGACCAATGACTACGGAATAGGAAGCAGCTACAGTTGCGTTGCCCGTAGTTGACACATTCATTACTTTGCAAGTACCAGTCAATTTGTTATGAGTCATTGCAGACCACTTTTTCGATTGCCCTAACTCGGTTCTAGTATTATTTGAAGTACCGTGAGTATTTCCTCCATTTGGAGTTTTGTAAACAACCCAATCTTGAGTACCATCATTTGTAGTATAGAAATAATCTTTGTTTTCAAAATCGGTTGGTGTTCCCGCATTCGATCCGTCTCCTAAAATTAATTTGAATTTATCATAGAAAGGAATAACGTTACTTGGATAAACGGTATCTGATTTAGATTCAGTCTTGGTGCTTTGCGTGCCTTGAGCTTCGCCACCGCAGCTGCTTAGTAAAAATGCAAGACCTGCCATTAAGAAAAGTGACAATAATAATTTAGTGATTTTAAAGTTCATTTTATTTGTTTTTATTTTGTTTTACCAATTCCATAAAGTTCCATCTTCCAATCGTGTAACAGGAAGGTACGACCTTTTGTATTTATAATTATTAGCTTCTATTTCATTATAATCTACTCCAAGACCTGGTTTATCTTCTAAAAAAACATAACCATCTTTGAATGACAATGGATGTTTGAACACTTGATTTAAAGTCTCATTTCCAAAGCCAATAAATTCTTGAATTCCAAAATTGTTTGCCCATATATTTATATGAGCTTGCGCTGCATGACAAATCGGAGATAAATCAGGCGCACCATGTGGAGCAATCTTTACATGATATAAAGCTGCAAAATCTGCCAACTTCCGTAGCGGAGTTATTCCTCCTCCATGCGTTACTGCCATACGAATATAATCAATCCATTGATTACTAATCAAGTCCTGACAATCCCAAATGGTGTTAAAAACTTCACCAACTGCTAAAGGTGTAACAGTATGCGCACGTATTTGCTTATAACCTGATTGAAGTTCACCAGTAATAGGATCTTCCAAAAATAATAATCGATATGGTTCTAAATCTTTACCGAGTTTTGCTGCTTCAATTGGTGTTAACCGACTATGAACATCGTGCAATAATTCGATTTCCATCCCATACTTCTCCCTAGCAGCTTTGAAAAGTTGAGGAATGAAATTTAGATATTTTGTAGTATTCCAACCATGCTCAGGTGGGAGTGGGCGATTACTTTGTAATTCGTAATAATCTTTCTTTTTTCCTAGAGTTCCATAAGTACCTTTTGAATTCGGTAAAGCACATTGTAATCGAACAGCTTTGAAACCTTGATCAATTAATTGACCTAAATTATTTAAGACTTCTTCAATACTTTCACCATTAGCATGACCGTAGACCTTTATTTTATTTCTGCTTTTTCCACCTAAAAGTTGATAGACAGGTAGCCCTGCTATTTTTCCTTTGATGTCCCAAAGTGCCATATCAATAGAAGCGATTGCAGTCATCGTTATAGGTCCTCTTCTCCAATAGGCACCTCTATATAAATATTGCCAAATGTCTTCAATCTGTTGTGGATCTTTTCCAATCAAACAAGGAATAATATGTTCTTCTAAATATGCTACAACCGCCATCTCACGTCCATTCAATGTAGCATCACCCCAACCAATTATTCCATCATCAGTAATGATTTTAACTGTGACAAAATTTCTAGCAGGACAAGCAACGAAGACTTTTATGTTTTTAATTTTCATTCCATACTATTTGATTTTAAAAAATCAATTAAGTAGTTGGACAAAAGAAACCGTGTAGTTATAAGGATAAGATTTTTTTGATAGTTTTTCTTAAAAAATCATTGCATACCCTTCGGTA
>JALZVK010000044.1 GCA_023301005.1 Saprospiraceae bacterium
AAAGCCTCGTCGATGCATAGCATCGCCTACGTTTTTTGCCTCGATTGATTAAAAAATAATCTCAAAATAAATTATGAATAATTATGTCCAAGAACTTATGTAAATTCAAGAAGCCTATAATCTATGGGCAAAACAATATGATTACGTAGAATGCTTTTGTACATCATATTTCTGAATATTTGGATTCCGCTAAAGAGAATGGTTTTGAGTTATTGGAAACAAAAGAGTGGTTTGATAAAAATCCTAACAATGAAATTCCGAGATTGATTTCTTTTGTTTTTAAAAAATAGAAAAACTCTCGAACCTATTTTTTAACACATAGGCACATAGAACACAGAGAAATCTCTAACTTGTGTATTTTAATTCGAAGATAAATAAAAACTATGCCTTCTATGTGCCTATGTGTTAAAAAATAAGTTCGAGAGCAATTTTTCATTTTCAATTTTCAATTACCAACCTCGCCTGTTCCTTATTATATTTTTCCCTCAACACCATAAGTCCACCAGTAGAAATCGTCGCAAGTATACCCAAGAAATACCACAACTCTCTGTACCCATATTCCTCTACAATCCAAAAACCAAAAAGTGGCGCAATGACTAATCCAATAGAAAAACACATCGAATAAAGTCCCATATATTGTCCTCGATTATTAGCATTACTTCTACTCAAGCCAATCGAACTCGCCAATGGAAAATTAATAATCTCACCTACAGAAACTAACGTCATACTCACAATAGCAACTATAATCGTAAACCCAAAAATATTAAAAATCAAAAATGATAATCCAATCAATGCCACGCCCAAAGCAATCCATCCGACCTGATCTTTTCTTTTGGCGATAACATAAATCATCGGCATTTCAATCGCAAAAATCAACAAACCATTATAACTCATCAATGCTCCATAACCTTCTTCAGTCATCATCAATACTTCTTTGCAAAATAATGGGAACGTGTAAAATAGCTGAATAAATACCATTGCATTTATCATAAGTAAAAGTACAAATGCTACAAACCAATAATCTCTGTAAGCGGAGTATTTTATTTCTTTGACATTCTCTTCTTTGCTTTTTTCCGAAACTTCTTTTTTGTTTTCTAATAATAAAATAAAAAAGAATCCTGCTACAATACATGTTCCACCATCCAAAAAGAACAAAGATTCATAACCCAATCTTCCTGATAATAACCCTGCAATTCCCATCCCCAAACCAAATCCTAAATTGATAGCCAAGCGATAAAGAGACATCGATCTTGTCTGTAATTCTTCTCCACCATATATGGTTATAGATGCCATTCCAGCTGGTCGAAATGCATCACCTACCAAACTTGTCAAAAATCCCATCACACAAAACATAAAAAAACTCTCCACTAAATATAAAGACATATATAAAAATCCCACTATTATCAAAGACCAAAATATTACTCTATAATATCCAATTCGATCTGTCAACCAACCGCCAATAAATGCGCCCGCCGCAGAACCAACTCCATGAAATGCCATAACAACTCCTATCTGTTTTTTGGAGAATCCTAATTCTTCTGATAAATATATGGAAAGGAATATAAACACAACCGTACCTATACGATTGATTAAAGTGATAAAAGACAACAGCCAAATGTCTTTAGATAATCCCGAAAATGATTTGATATATAGTTGGAGTATAGATTGCATTATTTCGTTTCATTTAGAGTTAAGATCATCTAGCAAAGTCAATCAAAACTCTCACTACAATTACTTGCGATAATAAGTTCCTTAAAAAAAAAGTAACCGCCAATTTCAATTGGCAGGTTGTATAAAATAGAAAATTTTTATCGTATTTAAATAGTTCGAAACAACCAGCCAACTGAAGATGGCGATTTATAAATAGCTTCAAATTTTCAATAAAAAACTCAAGGTACGTAATAGACTTGTTACCCTTTAATAAATACTCTTTTGTAAAATATTTTTCCAAAAGTGCATTTCTCAAAGTGTACTCTACCCGATGGTTTTTTATATGCCGTTCCTCTGGAACTCGAAATCATAATTTTAGAGATTACTTCTACCGATATTCCGTCCCTCTGGGACTTATTATTTTTTAAAAGTCCCAGAGGGACGACATTTAAAAATCATCGGGTAGAGTACTCAAAGTGTAACAAGTCTAATGATAATTTAATAACTTTGCAAAAAAACAAAACACTCATAAAATGAAAAACATCTTTAACCAATCCAAAGCTCAAGAAGTCATCGACCGAATCAATAACCTCACTCCTACTACTCCTGCTCAATGGGGAAAAATGGATGTCTCACAAATGATGGCTCATTGCAATGTCGCTTATGAAATGACTTATGATGAGAATCAAAAAAAAGCAGGTGCAATTGCTAAATTCATGATGAAGCTTTTTGTAAAACCAACAGTTTGTGGACCAAAACCATATAAAAAAAATGGTAGAACTGCTCCTCAATTTATTGTCGATACACCAAGAGATTTTGAAGCTGAAAAAAACCGATTAGTTGACTATATCAAAAAAACTCAACAACTCGGCGAAGCTCATTTTGAAAGTAAAGAATCTCCTTCATTTGGAGCAATGACTTCGCAGGAATGGAACATGATGTTTTCCAAACATTTAGATCATCACTTAACTCAATTTGGAGTTTAAGTACTTGGACATAAGTAATCAGGTATTTTGACCGAGGCTATTTTTTGTTTAATCGAGGTATAAAAAACGGAGCTACCCCATCGGGTAGTGAGTATTTTTGTAACGAAGAGTAAACGAAAAACAGACCGTCATAAATACTTGATTACTTATGTCTAAGTACTTAAATTCCACTCAACAATTCAACTATGGGATTAACCAATAATGATATTTTAAAAAAACTAAGAGTCGCTCATAGTCTTCGAACTGAAGACATTGTAGAAATATGCGCCTTAGTAGATTTCAAAGTCAACAAAGGTCAACTTGGAGATTTATTTAGAAAAGAAACTCATCCAAGTTATGTCGAATGTGGCGACCAAATTTTAAGAAACTTTTTAAATGGATTGATAATTCACATGCGAGGGCCCATGCCTAAGAAAGGAGAAAAACCGATAAAGAAGGATAAGCCATGATGACTTTGATTCAGATTTTTTGATAAATAATTTGCTACACTTAATCTTATCACTTACTCCGTAAGTGCTTTGTTATAAAAATATCAAAATCTTAATTTCAATTGAATTTAGTGATTGCCAAAAATATTCGATATGAAAATATCTGCTTCATCTTTAATTGATGTCTAACAAATCAATCTTTTTTACCGCAGAGTTTAACTCTAAATTTTTAAACACGAAACTCTGTGTAACTCCGCGCTAAACTCCTTTCAAACTCTGCGGTAAAAAAAAGAAGATTCGTCAAAAACTCTTAAGAAACATTATTCAATTGCTGCGCAATAAAAGTATAAGCCTCATCAGGATTATCCCATTCACTAATAGCCTTACCATTTCTAGGAACAGCTTGTAATTTTCCAAAAGGCAATTCGTACCATTGACAAGTACGAATGATAACAGGAATCACTCTAGCCGTTTTTGCTTCATGTCTTTCCAACGCTCTCAACATTTCCTTATCATAACAAAAGTCAGACGCAATAAAATAATTACTAATGAGCATCAAAATTATATCTGCTTCCTCCAAAGCCTTCATAATTTCACCATGCCACTCATCCCCTGCATCAATCGCACGATCATCCCAAATTTTAATTTTTCCTAATCTAGCCAGAGGTTTGATATGAGTTTTTAATTCATCTTTATATTCTTCATCCATGTGAGCGTAAGAAATAAATACTTTTTTCATTGGTTATTTTTTGAGTAAGTAAGTAGTCGGACATAAGTAATCGTGTATTTTGACTGAGGCTATTTTTTGTTTAGTCGAGGCACAAACAAACGGAGCTACCCCAACGGGTAGTGAGTATTTTTGTAACGAAGAATAGGCGAAAAATAGGCCGTCATAAATACACGATTACTTTTGTCCGACTACTTACTTGGGCTTTATTTTTATAAGAATATTAAAAACTCTAAATTAGTGTTTTTATTCAAAAGTATTTATCCTTATTTGAAAATCACAAAATGAAAAAACTCCTATTTATCTGTATTCTTTTTTTAAGTCATTCGCTTACTGCTCAATTCGGAGCAACTCATACTTTAGGTGGAAGAAGTAACGGTGTCGCCAATGCTTCAGTCGGCTTCACAGGAATCAATAGTATTTTTAACAATCAAGCAGGATTGGCTGATTTGGATAAAATGGGATTTTTGATTTCTACAGAGCAACGATTTTTATTAAAAGAACTTAACTCATTTGGTGGAGGATTTGCTTTACCTACTCAATCAGGTACCTTCGGGTTAAGTGTGCATTATTTTGGATTCGAACAATACAACGAATCAAAAATTGGATTAAGCTACGCTCGAAAATTGATGGAGAAATTATCGGTTGGTATTCAGTTCGATATGCTTCGTACTCAAATATCTGAATATGGAAGTAACAATCTTTTTACTTTTGAAGTAGGTTTACAATCTGAACTTATCGAAAATTTATTGATAGGTTTTCATTTATATAATCCTGTTCGATTGGAAATTATCGAAGATGAATTTCTTCCTACTGTATTACGAGCAGGTGCAACTTATACCGCTTCCAAAAAATTACTACTGCATACCGAAATCGAAAAGGATTTAGATTTTCCATTTATTTTTAAAGCTGGAGTAGAATATCAATTGGTTCAAAATTTTTGGATGAGAGTTGGTGTTAATACTAATCCTACTGCGCTGAGTTTTGGATTGGGCTACAAAATGAAAAATGGTCTTAGTTTTGATTTGGCTTCTAACTATCATCAGGAATTAGGGTTTACACCTGGTATTGGAATTTTATTTGAGGTTGGTGATTGAGTTTGAACAATTGAGCATTCGAATTTTCGAATTTTCGAATTTTAAAGTTTTGACGAATTAGCTTGTTTGTCAACTTGATTTATTTTCCCACTTACTTCGTAAGTGTATTGTTATTTTAAATTTAAAAAAATTAAAACTTACGAAGTAAGTCAAGATTGAAGAAAAACAAATTAATTCGTAGAAACTTCAAACTTCTCAAATCCGTCTTCCCTAATTCCCTTTTTCAGATAAATCGTAAAAAAAACAATTCGTCAAAACTTCAAAATTCGAATGTTCGAATGTTCGATTGCTCGAATGTTCAAAAAAAATCATTCTCCACTTTTCTTTTCTCTCCATACCTTCGCCAATATCACAATCCGACTATAATTTTTCATACCTTCTTTGATACCTTGAGTTTTCAAATACGTATCATACGCAGCATTTCGAAGCTCAGGAAGAATATCAGGATACTTATCACTATTCGCATCTATCGCATACAAGTCAGCAATCATTCCTTTCGGTAAACTATCAAAGTAAGTTTTATAATTTGCTCTATCATACCTTCGATACGAAGAAGCCAAATATCGCCAATAACTCAAATATCCTGAATATTGAAAAAACTCATTATCAGATTTGATGCAAGCCAAGTAAGCTAAAAAATTACAAGTTCCTTCATCCGTAAATCCATATCCATGAGCAAACTCATGCGCTAGCGTAAACGGTTTTTGGATAGGATGTAAACCCGCATCAATATTCGATTCACCTGACCAAGGGAAATAAACTCCCGCAGTACTGAATCGCAAAAGTATTCCTTTCGGTTGTAACATTCTTCCTCTAACACTTCCCGCAGTAGGATAATCTAAATCTTCTAACAATGCTTCTACAATTTCTCTAATTTCATTTTCTAAATCATCAGAAAGATATTCAGCCTTGATAGATTCATCAGAAACATTAGGAATTATTCTTCTCGCAGCAGTAACTTCTTGAGTATTAAAATCCAATTCAGTTTTTAATTCCTCCATCGAAAGTGGTTGAGGGTTTAGTCCCATAGTTTTTTCTAAAGGAAGTCGTCCATAATTGTAACCCCACATGACTAAGAAAAAAAAGACTAATCCAAACAGAAAAGAAACTAAAGAAAATCCAACTCTAGTTATAGAATGAAGAATAGATTGATGAGTCCTCATCAAGTTTCTTATTTTATAAAAAATAAAGACAACCAATCCAATGATAAAAACAAACACTACTGGAAATGGCATCCAACCTAATGTATAATCCAACAAACATCGAATACCTACAAAAATTCCTCTCGAATAAATACGTTCTGTCAACTCAGGTGAAAAACTAAACAATACTCTTACAAGAATCGCACTTACACCTAAAACAATCCAAATCCATTTATTTTTATTTTTATTTTTAAAAAAAATATTTTCCATTAAAAATTTTTAAAATATTACTTTCTTTGTGCTTACCAATACCATTAATATAACACTATGAATAATCAATTAGTTTTTGGAATATTAATTTCGCTACTTATAATGTGTAGCTGCAAAAATAATCAAAAAGAAACCCCAAAAGAAACTCCAAAAGAAA
>JALZVK010000045.1 GCA_023301005.1 Saprospiraceae bacterium
GTGATTAAAATTATAAGTGATTAAAATTATAAGTGATTAAAATTCGTCATCTATCAAATCTCTATATTCTTGAGCCCGTTTACAATCAGCACCCGAACATCTACCTCTTTGAGCATCTCTAACTATATCTGTTATTCTTTCAATCATAGGACCAACTATATACCAATTAACTGGATGTCCGCCTCCATTAATTAACAACTTACGAATACCGATACAA
Source organism: Saprospiraceae bacterium (assembly GCA_023301005.1). Taxonomy (GTDB): domain Bacteria; phylum Bacteroidota; class Bacteroidia; order Chitinophagales; family Saprospiraceae; genus CAJQQY01. Next base: position 218 of record JALZVK010000045.1, read on the forward strand.
GTGTTCAAAAGCTAGTTATTAATTTCATCAGTAGGACTTAATAATCCTATTTCATTTTCGAGCTTAAGAGCTAAACCGAGGCACTTATCCTTCGAATAATTCTGACCAAAAGATGAATTGACAAATACAATACAAGAAAAATAGACAATAAGTGGTAAAATGATTTTACTAGACATAGCATTTTTATTTAATTGATTAAAAATGAATTATAGATGGAATAACGAACTTATTATTTCACAAAAATTCTCGATCAAAATACTCTATAAACAATCTCCTTTTACTTCTTGCTAATTTCAATATTTGGCCGCTGCACATTTGTACTACTGTCTCTCCGTTCTTTTTATATCGCTCGACTGCTTTTACGTTTATTAAGTAACTTTTATGAATACGTAAAAATCCATTTGCATTCAATTTATCATCAAATTCTTTTAGCGGTTGTGTACAAAATATCTTTTGTCCATTTTTATGATGAATAAAAGTATATGGAGTATTAGCCTCTATATAGATTAAATCCGTTATGGAGACCAGATGGAAACCATCAATAGTTTTTACCTTCAACTTCATTTGCCCTAATATTGCAATCCTATAAAATAAGAATGATATCTATCTGTTTACATCATTCATTTATAGGTGACCATTGACTTTCATTCGTGACAATTCAATTACGTATTTTTTCTTAAATGACACCACATATAATTTAATGGAATATAACAAGTACAATGCTGCCTACAATTTTACCTATAGTAAGAAATCGATATAGTAGGTATATTCCAAAAAATAAAAGGGTGATCAGTGACAAAACGGATAACGTCAATAAAGGCTTGTTTTCATTCATAACAAAAAGTTATACTAATTGCATACCTTTAAAATAGAGCATAATTTCGAAAAGCATTTGCTCAATGAAGTGGGTATTTTTAAAGTGCTTTCTATAGCACCTTAAGTGTATCGAAATAATATTTAAGCTTTTGATGGAAAACTACATATGTGACCTTAATGCTACTAAAAAGGTCGAATAAGAATTATCTTATTCGACCCTTTTAATAAATAGAATTATTGATTACTGCACCAATATAAAACCTGCCCACAAATTCGGATCTTTATATTTCTTTCGCATCTTTTTCTGAGTGGCGGAATAGGCTTCTGGAATTGACTTTTTCTTTTGCAACCAATGTTTATAGAAAGTAGTCATAAAGTCTGCTGTCTCATTATCTGATACTTGCCAAAGTGACATTAATAGATATCTAGCACCTGCTATTTTAAAGGCTCTTTGTAAGCCAAAGACACCTTCACTATCGTGAATTTCTCCAAGTCCAGTTTCGCAAGCCGACAATACTACTAGTTCCGTATTGTTAAGATTAAGGTTAGAAACTTCATAGGCCGTCAGGATACCGTCTTCTTCGAGATCAATAGCAATATCTCCTGTTTGCCATGCATAATTGGCATTAGAAAGAACTAGTCCAGATCGAATCATTGGATTATCTGATGCTAAAAATGCTCTATCTACATCTTTAGATTCAACATCATCGTAGAAAAATCCATGAGTTGCAATATGTAAAACTCTAGGTGATATATTTTGACTAAGCTTTTCCTTAACTATTTCTTCAGAAGCATTTTTTTCTTTCAAAGTAGTTAATTTATATTTTTTTCCATCTACAATTTTTTCAATTTTGCTTAGTTCTAATTCTGTTCCAGGTAGATACTTCCATTTTTGCCCAATCGAATTTCTCAATCCAAGTATATTTTCATCAACATATTCCGCCTGTGTAGTTATCACAAGCTCTTCAGAGGCCTTCTTTTCCGTGAAATTATTGGTGTATTCATAATCTACACTGCCAATCATTAAAAAGTCATTATTGTCATATCTATCGTTCTTTATTAGTTTTGAACGTAAAGAGTTATATTGTAACAATTCGAATCGATCTGAGAATACATTTTTTTCATCGATCGGAATTGCTCCTAAATTAAATTTATTTAACATGCCAGAAGGACTGACATACACTTTCTTCACACCTTTCAAATGTGGCAATATTGGTTCCCAAATAAAACTTAATACTCCTCCTTCAAAATAGTTTGGCTTAGGTGACAACCCACGAGATGAATAAAGCCCTCCTTTATCATGATTATTTCTTTCTAAAGCATCAATCAATTCTTTTTCTTGAAAGAGTTTTACTTGCTGAATCTTTTTTTGATTTGGACTTATAATATTAGCAACATAATAGACTGAATCCGACTTATTAGAAAATCCGTTTTTGTAGTAGTCAAAATGTACTATGTCAATAATAATTTCATTGTCCGAAATACTTTCTTTAAGTTCGCCTGTTGATATTTTGTCGAATTTACCTAATAAGTTTTGATCCTCATTGCGTATTAAAACCTCTAACTCTTCTGATTGTAATAGTAGAGAATCAAAATCAACAGATTGTCTACTAAGTGGTAATGAAAGTTCTCTTGCGAGTCGCTTTTTTATATCTATCCAATATTTATACTTGTTCGCTTCATTTCCTATATTATTTTCAGCAGCATAATTATCAATTGAAGTCTTTAAAGCTAAATTATAATCTACAATATTGCTAGTTAAAAAGTCAGGATTATTCAAGTAAAATGAATTAATTATGTCTGTATACTCTTGGTATTTTTCTTTCCATTTTACTTGACTTTCCATCGTTAAGAACGGTAAAGTTTCAGTCTGAAGACCAATAAGAGAATTTACTACTTTTAAATAGGATAGATTAGCTAAATCCGCTTGATTTATTTTTTCATATAAGAATGATAATCGCATAGCTTTATTAAAATAAAAATTATGATGAATTCCATAGGTGTTTCTCACAATTTCAAGTGCATCTAGATAACAAGGTAAGGCCTTATTTTGCAAGCCTAACTTATCATAATTCAAGCCTAAATTGTACAAAGGAAAACTATATACGATATGATTTATTCCGTATTTTTTTCTTGCGATTTCTACAGCTTCTTTATATAAGGCTTCTGCTTTATCGAATTCCTCTAGCTCACGATATATATTTCCTATATCTTTTAAGGATATAATGTAATTATCTCCATCTTCGCCATAGTTGTTTTTAAAAATTTCAGAAGATTTTTCCAATAACTGAAGAGCTTCATGTAGATTGTTCGCATCTAAGGTTAAAAACTTTCCATAATTGGAAAGTAAAGTTGCATATAGGGGGTGATTTACACCATTAGCTTTTAGTGAAACACTAATCGCTTCTTCATAATATCTGCGTGCTTTTTCATTTTCACCAATCTTTGAATACAATAAGGCTAAAGCACTTAATCGTTTTGAATATTTTGATGAAGACTCCCCTATTCTTTTTGAGTTATTTTTAACTTTTAAAAATAAGGGCAGTGCTTTCTCATATTCTCCTAAATTACTATACAAAGTAGCTAAATTATATAGTCTAATGTTAACTTTCGGGTGGTCCTCACCTAATACCATTTTTGCATTCTCAATAGACTCAAAGAATAGCTCTTCCGCTTTTTCATATTCACCTATTTTTTGATACGATCGAGCAATATTATTTAGTCTAACATTATATTCTTGATGATTTTCGCTTACTAATTCCTTAAATAAATCAAGAGACTGTTCAGCTAGTTCTATTGCTTTTGTAAAGTCTCCTATCTTATTGTGGCAAACAGCTAAATTATTAATTATACCCTCATAGTGTAAATGTTTATTTCCATATAATGAAGTCACAAAGTCTAAGTTTAGTTCCAATAATTGGATACACTTTTTATAATTAGCCGCTCTATATAAATCAAATGTTTTAGCCTTATTAATTTGGAAAGAATTTAATGAATCTAACTTAGAGAAATCCTTATTTGTTATTATTCTTGATATCAAACTATCTAAACTGATACTCATTGCAGACTCTTTATTTGAATTCAGTAAGCCCGTTTTCGCGTTGCGTTCTAATAATATTTTAATGTTAGTTGGTTTTTCAAAATGTGCAGCATACATCAAAGGAGTCCACATGGATAAACTGTCCACAGTAGGATGAGATACTTGTATGTCTACATCCATTTTTTGAACATCTAAAAGGTGTTTTATGACACCATCTTTTCCATTTCCTGCTGCTACGCCTTGTAAACTACCATACCATCCATTAATTCTAGTCCCATCTTGAGTCTGACCCTTATAGTATATCCCTCCAGCTTCGTTAGGCGCTTTAGCCCCATTGTCAAACAGTAAAGCTACCATACTTGAATCGGCATGATAGCAAGCCCACATCAATGCGTTAGCACCATTGTCATCGGTAGCATTAATATCTAATGTATACGACTGGAGTAAAGAGTCTGCTTTTTCAACGGAGTTGGCCTTAATAAAAGACAAAAGTGTGGAGTCCAATTGAGCAAGAGAATTGGTATAGACACATAGAAATATAGTGAAGATTAGAGTCAGTCTTCTCATTTGGTTTTTGAATTTAACTTGGTAAAAAACTATTTCTTTGTGTCTATTATTAGCAAAATAAGAAAATGTGTGAAAACAACCAAGTAACTTATTTATTATTTAACTAGAAATATTTTCCATTACACTAAGTCCATGTCAATTGCATAGTGAGACACTATAAGTTTTTTCTACAAAAAAAAATGAGTATGCTTACTAAAGCAAATTTAACTCCCTAAAATACTTACTACACTATTTTTAACTAGTCCAGATTAGTCATTTAAATGTTGCTACAGGTACTTTAAGTGTATCTAAAGTGGATTGAATAAAGATTTTGTAGGAATAATTATCTTTAAAAAGCTAGACTTTTAAGGCATTATACCGCTTAACTTTAAAAGCAAAATCAACCTTCTTTATCTCGAAAAACAATTAGAAACGATAGAAGCTTCCTTTTTATACCTATAATAATAACGCATAAATGGACTCTTCAAACTCAACAAATGCTCTACATCCCATAGGTCTAGATACATCTGAACACGTTCGCCATAATCATAATGGACACTCATAATTACTTTAAACCCTAATCTTAAATAAAATTTCTCTAAATACTTCTCTACTTGTATCAGACCGATATTTGTGCCTCGAAATAAACCCAAATAATACGTCTCACAAGCAAGCAACAATGAAGCTCTAGATTTTCTAAATTCCTTTCTCACCATAAATAAATCTATTTCAGAATATTGTAAATGAGCATCTGGCTTATTAATATGATATTTATTTTTTATGTCTTTGTCAAAATCAAGTTCTCGATACCTTAAAGTTCCTATAAGTTCTGAATCTCGTTTAGCAAACAAAATAATAGGTGATTTAAGATCTGATTTACCGCTCAGCGTACTGAAATCATGATCAATACCGTCTATATGCTCCTTCCGTAACTCTTCGAAATATACCTCATATCTTAATTTAGCAATCTCATTTAATGTACTCAAAGAATTACATATACCAATATTCATTTGTTCGGATTTAATATATGAAAGGAATAAGTCTATGCGTCGCAACCATATACTTCGTGTATTCCAAAGCAGTCTTTCCATTTAAAAATTCCGCCTCTTCTTTATAGATAGCCTTAATATAGACTCCAACAAGCACAAGAATAGGCGGAAGAACCAGCATTGCTTCTGTTTTAATAAAGCCAGCTATCCAACCTAATATATACGCAGCGTAAATGGGATGCCTCAAATACTTATATGGACCCGTAGTTGTAATTGACTGAGGTTCAGATTTCGAAAAAGCAAATTGCATTCTAGTTGATCTATGTTGATATGTAGCAAAATATAATAGTCCGAAACTTGACAGACTAATTAGTAGGACTACTAAATTCTCGACATTAGAGCTTTTATGATAAAATCCAAGAAAAACAATAAGCAATATCAATCCAACACCTAAGTACTTTATAATATTGAAATAAGCTACATCTTCTATTTCTTTCTTCTTGAAATAGAACAAACCTAACCAAATAAAATAAGCATAAAGG
>JALZVK010000046.1 GCA_023301005.1 Saprospiraceae bacterium
TTGGCTTGGAAATTTGTGAATTAATTGAAGTAATAAAAAATAGGAAACCCAAATATTTAAGATAAAGATTTGGGTTTCTTATTTAAAAAAAACAATACACTTACGAAGTAAATAAGTACTTATGTCTAAGTACTTAAAGTAAAAGAAGAAAACTAGATAACTCGTCTCCTTCATATTTCTCATCTACAATTCATAATTCGTAGTATAATCTTCATTTTTATAGAAGTCGTTAATGATTCTAGCTACCTCATCAGGGTCATCAGTCACAGGAAGATAATCCATATCATCAGGACTAATATTTCCAAAACCTAACATTGTATTTTTAATCCAATCGACCAATCCTCCCCAAAATTCAGATCCATATAAAATAACAGGAACACGAGTAATCTTTTTGGTTTGCATCAAAGTCAATACTTCAAATAACTCATCCATCGTACCGAAGCCTCCTGGCATTGCGATAAATGCTTGAGCATATTTTACAAACATTACTTTTCTAACAAAGAAGTAACGGTAATTCAAATTTAGTTCAGGGTCAATCCAAGGATTATGACTTTGCTCAAATGGCAAATCAATATTCAATCCAATAGACGCACCACCAGCTTCGTGCGCACCTTTGTTACCTGCTTCCATCACTCCAGGTCCACCACCTGTAATAACTCCGTATCCTTCGCCAACCATACGTTTAGCGAGATCGACAGTCATCTCGTAGTAAGGTGTTCCCGGTTTAGTTCGAGCAGAACCAAAAATAGAAACACTCGGTCCGATATGATTCATTGTCTCGAAACCTTCTACAAATTCAGAAATCACTTTGAACATTGTCCAAGCGTTTTCTCCTTTTAATTTTGTCCATTGTTTCATTCCCTTTTTCAATGGGAACTTTTCGTTTTCTTTATTTTCCATAATATTTTAATATAGGGATGCTGTTGCATCGGTTTTTATTTAATACAAAAAAACCTGCCATAACTGGCAGGTTTTTCTATATATATAATTTATTACAAAATTCATAATTAAGACTTGCCTCTATGTCTTCAAACTTTCTCTGTCATAAAGCTATCGTACTCCTTTTTGACATAATCAATCAACTCATCAAGGTTTTTATATTGAGAAAAAATCTCTTGCATCAATTGATTTCGCTCTGAAGTACTTGATGGCATAACAAATTTAGCTACATCATCATTAGTAATTTTCTCACCACTCAATATGATAAGTCGCTCTACCACATTTCGAAGTTCTCGAATATTACCAGTCCAGTTAACATCTTGAAGAGCTTGTAAAGCATTCGCTTCTATTTTTTTAGGAATCACTCCGTACTCCATACAAATAGATTCAATAAAATGACTCACCAACATTGGAATATCGTCTCTTCTTTCATTTAGACTAGGCACTTTCATTACGATTACCGCAAGTCTATGATAAAGATCTTCTCTAAAACTTTTATTCATTATCTCTCTACGTAAGTCTTTGTTAGTTGCTGAAAGCACTCTTACATCTACAGAGATTTCTTTATCACCTCCTACTCTAACGATTCTATTTTCTTGTAAAGCTCTCAATACTTTTGCTTGAGCAGACAAACTCATATCTCCAATCTCATCTAAGAAAATAGTACCGCCATTGGCTTGTTCAAATTTTCCAATCTTCTGCTTATAAGCTCCTGTAAAAGAACCTTTTTCATGACCAAACAATTCGCTTTCAATTAACTCAGAAGGAATTGCTGCACAATTTACTTCTACTATAGGTCCATTAGCACGACCGCTTTTAGCATGTAACCATCTAGCGACTAATTCTTTTCCAGTTCCATTAGAACCAGTAATCAAAACCCTAGCATCAGTAGGACCTACACGGTCTATTGTAGTTTTGATAAATTGGATAGACTCTGACTCTCCAATAATTTCTTGTGCTTTCTTTTTATGGACTTTACGCTTCAATACTTTATTATCAACTATCAAACTAGACTTGTCCATTGCATTACGAACAGTAATCAATAAACGATTTAAATCAGGTGGTTTTGAAATAAAATCAAAAGCTCCTTTTTTTACCGCTTCTACTGCTGTATCAATATTAGCATGTCCTGAAATCATAATGACAGGAGTCTCATTAGAAATCATTTGCACTCTTTCTAAAGCTTCCAATCCATCCATTTTAGGCATCTTAATATCCATGATGATTACATCGTAACCATTCTTTTTTAATTTACCTAAACATTGAATACCATCTGAGGCTTCATCAACTTCATACTTTTCAAATTCAAGAATTTCTCTTAAAGTATTTCTGATACTTGCATCATCATCTACAACTAGAATTTTTGCCATTGGATTATTTTTATAGGTTGGATTGTATAATTGAATATTATTACTTTTTCTCAAGTATAGTAACGCTAAATTATATTAAATAGTTACCTTATCAAAGGATTAATTTATTCTTACATATAGGCAAATTTAAAAATATAAAAAAAAATACGTTTTTTTTTTTTAAGTATTTTATCCTTATTAGGAATGCGAATAAAATTCTCCTGAAAATTGTTACCTTTGCGGGTCAATTTAAAAAAGAAAATATTCATGAGGACCAAACTTTCCCAATTCAACTTTGAATTACCAGAAAAATTAGTAGCAAAATATCCTAATAATATTCGTGATGAATCGAAACTTATGGTTGTCCATAGGGATACAGGAAAAATCGAACATAAATTATTTAAAGATGTAATTGACTACTTCGAAGAAGGAGATACGTTCATCCATAACGATACCAAAGTATTCCCAGCTAGATTATATGGCTGTAAAGAAAAAACAGGCGCTAAAATCGAAGTTTTTCTTTTAAGAGAACTTAATAACGAGGCTCGCCTTTGGGACGTTTTAGTTGATCCTGCTAGAAAAATTCGTGTAGGTAATAAATTATATTTTCACGATAAAAACGATGAGGAAGAAATATTGATTGCGGAAGTAGTTGATAATACAACTTCGAGAGGTCGTACGATTCGTTTTCTTTTTGAAGGAACTGAAGATGAGTTTCAAGCAAAATTACAAGATTTAGGAAATACTCCACTTCCTAAATATTTGAATCGTGAAGTAGAAGAAATTGATAAATTAAGATACCAAACAGTATATGCTAAAAACATGGGCGCAGTTGCTGCTCCTACTGCTGGGCTTCACTTTAGTAATGAGTTACTGAAACGACTTGAACTTAAAGGCGTTAATTCTTCTTTCGTTACACTTCATGTTGGACTTGGAACTTTCAGAAGTATTGATGTTGAAGATTTGTCTAAACACAAAATGGATGCGGAATATTTTAATATTCCTGAGGCAACTACTGAAATGGTTAATACTGCAAGAGCTAATAAGAAACGAATCTGTTCTATAGGTACGACTTCAATGCGTTCAATCGAATCAGCAGTATCAGCTCAAGGAACTTTAAAAATGGCTGAAGGATGGACTAATAAATTTATTTATCCTCCTTTCGAATTTAATATTGCTGATAGTATGATTACTAACTTTCATTTGCCTAAATCAAGTTTAGTAATTATGGTTTGTGCTTTTGGTGGTAAAGATTTGATTCTTGAAGCTTATCAGCAAGCGATAAAAAAGAAATATAAATTCTTTAGTTACGGAGATGCAATGTTGATCCTCTAAAAGAATTTTAAATATAAATCCAAAATGGAGTTAGATATTATAATATCTA
>JALZVK010000047.1 GCA_023301005.1 Saprospiraceae bacterium
TTGTTTAAAAATCATAAAATATAAAAAATGAATACTGATAAGCCCATTATTACTAAAAACGAAAATATCAACCACATCAAAAACCTAATTGCTATAGCACATATTGATGGTGATTTTTCAATCAATGAGAGAAACTTAATTTTTAAAGTAGGAAGAAATTTTGGACTTACTGAGTTTGAAGTTAATGAATATATAATGCATCCTACCGAAGCAGAGCTAATGATTCCTGATTCAATTGAAAAGAGAGAAATACAATTTCATAATTATATCCAACTGATAATTGTTGATAACCAAGTAGGTGATGAGGAATTAGAATTCTGCAAAATAATTGGAAATGCTTTAGGATTTTCAGATGATCAGTTTTATCAAATTTTAAATGATAGTTATAATTATGCTATTTCATAAATATGGTATTCAACCTAGACGTTGAATGCAAGTAAAAAAAAATCCCAAGTTTTTGATAAATCAAAAATTCGGGATTTTTTTTTTCGAGTATCTAATCAATTAAATGGACTTAGACCAAGTCCTCATTTCCCATTTCTTAGAAAAAGATTTCTTACGAATATCTAGAGAACTTTCTTTCTTAGAGTTACTCTTATAGTTTGTGGAATTGTGGTTTGAATGGGCAGTAACAGATACTGCCACGAAAGCAAAAATTGAAACCACAAGTGGAGTCAAGATTGCCTTAAAATGCTTTCTCATGTGTAATAGTTGTTATAGTAATGTTTAATCTACAACAAATATAATTGTAAATCTTAAAAAAAAAAAACTTATTTTACATATATTTTTATCGCATAATCACATTTCAATATGTTATAAATTCATATTTAAAACTAGTTTTTTTGATTTATAAATCTACTGTTATTATGAAAAAACAACATCTCATAATCGTTCTTTGTCTTTTCATTTTTAGTTGTAAAAAAGATTCTCAAAATACAACTACCGTTACTCCAACTCCCGCAGAATTTGTAGTCCAAACCATCATTCCTACTGGCAATGAAAAATATCTTAATCTGGATTCTGATTATATTTTTGACCAAGATAAATTACCTACGTTTGAATTAAATCTTCCAAATTCTGCTTTAGTTAAATTGGATAACGATCCTGCTGCTGAAGAATATGTTGAAGGTAGTCTTACTTTTGAAGGCGAAACAATTAGTCCAATAGGTGTAAGATATAAAGGTTCGATTGGAGCATACATCAATTGTCTTTCCGATACAGATTGGAGTAATCCGTCAGGTCATAAAACTTGTACTAAGTTGTCCATGAAAATTAAAATTAATTGGGACGGTAGAGATGAGAAATTTTATGGATTAAAAAAATTACAATTCCATTCTCAAAACAATGATCCATCTCAAATGCGAGATAGATTAGCTTATTGGTTATTTAGAGAAATGGACGTTCCTGCTCCACGTGCAGTTCATGCTCGTTTGATGATAAATGGAATTTACTCTGGTCTTTATACGCTCATCGAACAAGTTGACGGAAGATTTACTCGATATAATTTTGATGATGGTAAAGGAAATCTTTATAAAGAAGTATGGCCAATAGATATTGATGGAAAACCCTTTAGTGAACAACATTATTTAAATCATTTAGAAACGAATAAGGATGAAAATCCTACAGCTAATATCATTAGAACTTTTGGTCAGGAGTTACAGGATGCAGATAATTCTAATATCAAAGATGTTATCTCAAACAGAATGGATATTGATGAAATTATAAAATACGCTGTAGTTGATAGAACAATCAAAGTGGATGATGGCGCATTTCATTGGTATTGTAGTGATGATATTATTGGTGGATGTGCTAATCATAATTACTATTGGTATGAAAATCCAACTACTGAAAAACTACACTTGATTCCGTGGGATATGGATAATACTTTTGAAAATATAATTTTTGCATCAAATCCAGTTACTCCTATCGCTGATGCTTGGGGAGAAACTTCCTCTAACTGTGAATCTTTCCCTCATGGATTTTTCGGTCTTCTACAAATGTCAGCTGCTTGTGATAAACTCACTAATGGTTGGACTCAATATGATACTAAATATCTACATTATAAAAATCAATTTGCCGAAGGTCCGCTATCAGAAACGAAAACGAATGAACTATTGGATAAATGGGCAGCTCAAATTAGAGAAGCTACAGAAGAAGCTTACGACGCTCATGATGATGCTATTTCTATAGATACTTGGGAGAGTAAAATTAATGAGTTGAAAAATCAATTAGTATTTGCTCGACTATTTTAGTAAAATGAAATAGATTCAGAATTTTATCACAGCACAACAGATTGCTATAAAATGACAGATTCCTCCAACTAAAACAAATATATGCCAAATTGCATGATTATATTTTAAACTATCCCATAGATAAAATATAACTCCAATAGTATAAACGACTCCTCCTCCAAAAAGCAAATTAAAACAAAAATCAGGAATGCGATCAAAAAACTCAGAAGGCATAATCAAAACTGACCAACCCATCACTAAATATATAATAACGGATAAATACTCCAATCGACCTGTATAAAATACTTTGAATAACGTTCCAAACAATGTCAATATCCATAGTGTTATCAAAAGATTCATTCCTCGTTCACCTTCTGAAAAAAGTAAGATAAGTGGCGTATAAGATCCCGCAATCAATATATATATACTTATATGATCTATAATACGAAGTACTCTTCGATAAGGCATATCGAATGTAGCGTGGTAAGCTGTAGATGTTGCATAAACCAATAAAAAAGCAAACCCATAAACAGTTATTCCAATAGTATTTTGCAGTGTCGTATGTACTGTTGCTTGACTTATCAAAAAAGGAATTGCAACAATTCCAAACAAGACTCCAAGACCATGAGTCAGAATATTTGCGAGTTCTTCTTTTCTATTGAAATTTGTGGCAGACATAATTCAATAGTATTAAATGAAATTTTACAAAAAAAAATCTAGATAAGAACTTAAGTTCTTATCTAGATTCATATTGCAAAAATTTAACCAGTATTTATTGAATGATAAACATGTAGAATCAACTATATCTACGCTTAACTTGGACTTACTTCGTAAGTATGTTTTTTATTAAAAAACATCTTAAAAATTTTGTCAAAAATTATCACTCAACATCTTTGTTTATTTTATAACCTGCTGCGTATTCATTTTCTCTCCGTTGGAAATAGTTAAATTATAAACACCTTTTGGCATTTTTGTAACATCATACACACGGGAAACTTCCTTATCTGTTTTTTCTATCTTATCTCTGAAAATTATTTTCCCTTCGATATTAGAAACACTAATCTCTAATTCTCCATTCAACAAACTCTCGAAAGTAAAATTCAAATCATCTTGAATAGGATTAGGATAGATGGTTAATTTCCCAAACAAAAATCTAATATCTCTTGTACTTACAATTTTCTGATTTTCAAAAACGCCTATATCAACTTCATCTACTCTTGGATTGCCTTCCAAATCTAATAAAGGTGCTCCACCTAAAATTCCCATATCTATACAAGGACTACCATTTTGTAAATGATAATCTTCATTAGAGAAATCTACAAACTCAGGATCAGTTGAAAGTAAATCATTCGTACCAGTCAAATAAGTATCAAGCGATGCATCTTGACATAAATTACCTCCTGCTGACACAACCATAGGATCTCCTAACTCTATAATATAATCGTCTCCTAATGGATTATAAAAAATATTATTCTTCAAGGTCAATATAGTTGAATGATCTATTGCTTGTTTCCAATTAGAAATTCCTGCACCAGTATTCGCAATATTATTTACAATGGTATTATTGGTTGAAGTAAATGTTGTATTAATAGAGTCACTTGTATTTAATGAAATAGCTCCACCAATTCCATCTGCATCAGTAGCAAAATTTGTATCAAAAAGTGAATTTGATAGATTCAATATTCCATTAGAAATATTAATTCCTCCACCCTGTTCTATTGCTGTATTATTTAGGAAATAGGTATTTTGAATATTTAATAAAGGTAATGGAGCTGTGGAAAGTGGTTCATTATCACCTGTAAATAGACAATCAGTAATATCTACAATAATTGGAACATCATCAGGAGCACTTCCACTTCTTAGCTGCAGAGCACCTCCTGAAGAAGAAGGTGCTAAGTTATTGGTAAATGTACAGTTGCTTACTGAACAATTAGTTCCAGTATATAATCCACCACCTCGACCATCTACAAGATTTCCATTAAATGTACAATTGGTAACTGTTGCTGGATTAGAGAGATTATATACACCTCCACCAAATTGACCACGATTATTTTCAAATACACAGTCTTCAATTATGATATCATCAATCGCACCTCGTGGATATAGTCCTCCTCCAAAGTATCCATAGTTTTGAGTAAAATAACAATTACGAACTGATGGCGCACCATAAGCTAAAATTCCTCCACCTCTTCTTAAATCACCACTACTAGCTCCTGGTTCTGTATTTCCATTTCTAATCGTAAATCCATCAACCGTGAAAACATTAGTAACCGTGTCTGTCAAAAACATAACATGTAAAGAGTTGTCTTGTCTATCGACAAAAAAGTCATTGTCTGTATCATCCCCATGATGATACAGTATTAGCTCCAGTTGCATCTGATTTGACAAAAATCTGTGTTTGAGATGTAATAGCTAAAAATAATAAAAAACATTAATAGAAAGGAAAAGTATTAAATAATTTACTGATAGCATCTTTTACTAGTAAGGCAAAGACATAAAAAATAAGAATGATTTTAAGCTAAATTCAGAAGATATTTTATATTTAAAAAAAAAATATCTAATTCATTTTATACATAAATTTAAATATCATATCATTTTTTATATTTATTTTCTTACCTAAAATTCACAGTTTAAAACATTAACCAATAAATATACAAATGTGGAAAAGTATTGTTATAAGAGTCAAAAATATTGATAAAAACAATTTAAATCATTGACAATCAACTAATTAACAGATGTGGAAAAGTATTGTTAATTAAATGGGGAAAAGTAAATTTTAAAAAGAGGAAACAAAACGGTTAACTTTGCAATACATTCAAAATATCATTAATTTAAATTTTATAAAATATATAGTATTTTTTGTATCTTCGATGCGATTTTGAAATCAACATTTAGTGATTATCAAAATTTTTCCAGAAGGGGAAATATTTACCTCAACCAATGAAAGTGCTTCGACGATGTCTTATTTTCAAGACAATTTCAAAAACTTGCTAAAAGAGAAAAATTAATTTTTTTTTGACATAATCCGTGGTCAGATAAAAGTTGGAAATATAAACGACCAAAGGAAGTGTTATTTTTAACTTTTATCTCACTTACAACACGGGTGTCAAAAAAATAAATTAAAATTACAAGGTGTTGATAAATAGGCAACTTTTCACCAATTGAATCTGAGATGAAAAGGAAATTGAGTCCTCAGTCTCCAAGTTTCTATTTTTTAAAAATTAGTTTTTTCATAATAACAAAAAACTCAATTTAGCCCACAACATTTGTCATCATCTATCTTCTACCTTTACTACAAGATGACAAGGAGAAGAAAACCCAAAAGAATTCAGGAATTTGTTTTCCTGGGTTCTTTTTTTGTTGTAACTCAGCTAAATACGCTCAATTTTTAAAGTGCAATTTATATGACATAGCTCTTATCCTCTTCTTTTTATTCTTACTTTTTATATTAATTTTGAAAGTTGTTAATAAAACGATCTAATCTATATATTTTCCAAAAATTTAAATGAATTACTTAAATTCAAATACACAAATTTTTAAACTTTATATTTAAATGAAAAAAATACTTTTACTATTATCTATTTGTTTTTTTACCTACCAAATAAATGCACAATTGAATGTGTCTTATGTAGGTGATCTTCCTTACCCGACTGCTCTAAGTGACATTTGGGGTTATCAAGCTCCTGATGGTACAGAATATGCATTGGTCGGAGTCTCTGATAAATTTTCAATTGTATCTCTAGCAGATCCTGCCAATCCTGTGGAAGTGGCTGAAGTTCCTGGAGCAACTTCTATTTGGAGAGATATTAAAGTTTGGGGCGATTATGCTTATGTAACGACTGACCAAGGTAATGACGGATTACTTGTAGTTGATATGACTGACTTACCTAACTCTATTGAGTTTTACTTTTGGAAACCATTCTTAAATAATCAGGCAGAACTTGGTAGATGTCATAATGTATATATCGATGAATTCGGATATATGTATTTAGCAGGTTGTAGTGGAATCAATAATGGAGGTGTCCTTATTTTTGATGTACATACTGATCCTTACAATCCGATCTATATCAATAATACACCGGGTGGATATGCACATGATGTATTTGCTAGAGATAATATAATGTACTCTTCTAACTTGACTAATGGGTTACAGATTTTTGATGTTACTGATAAAAACAATCTTCAACTAGGAGCTATCCAAACGACTCCGTTTAATTTTACTCACAATGCATGGGCGACTGATAATAATAATTTTGTATTCACTACTGATGAACTTGCCAATGCACCTGTAGCTTCATACGATGTTTCAGACTTGAATGATGTAAAAGAGTTGGATCAATTCCGACCTACTGCTACTTTAGGTGAAGGAGTGGTTCCTCATAATGCACATGTATATGGAGATTTTGTAATCATTTCTTACTACTCTGATGGATGTATTATATTGGATGCAACTCATGCTGACAATTTGATAGAAGTTGGAAATTTTGATACATTCATTCCGAATACTACTGGATTTAATGGAGCTTGGGGAGCTTATCCATATTTGCCTTCAGGGTTAATTTTAGTTACGGATATTCAAAGTGGGTTATATGTATTAGAGCCTAATTATGTTCAAGGTTGCTACTTGGAAGGAATGGTAACTGATGCTAATACTGGAGCAACATTAAGTGATGTAGAAATAACAATTGACTCAGGTGCTCCTAATATTGATAATACAGATAATCTAGGTGAATATAAAACAGGACAAGCAATCCCTGGAACTTTCGATGTAACATTTACTAAATTAGGTTATAATCCATTAACGGCTTCTGCTATTTTTGTTAATGGAGAAATTACAATTCTTGATGTTGAAATGATTCCTTTTGCTACTACCAATTTAGTAGGTAATACACTTAAAGATGCTGATGGTTCTCCATTAGAAGATGTAGTTGTAGTTGCACAAAATGATCTTGGAATCATATACAACACAACTTCAAATGCAGATGGAACATTTAGTATCAATAATATTTTTGAAGGTGACTATGAATTTTATGCTGGAAAATGGGGTTACCTCCATGCAGTAGAAGTAACGTCAATCGACGCTGCTAACAATTCTGTTACATTAAGTCTTAAAACTGGTTTTCAAGATGATTTCTTCTTTGATTTTAATTGGGTAGTAAGTGGTGATGCTGCTACTGGCGATTGGGAACAAGGCGAACCTAATGGAACAAATTTTCAAGGAAATACAGCTAATACTGATTTTGATATTGCTGATGATTTAGGTGATGGTTGTTATGTAACTGGTAATGGCGGCGGCGGTGCTGGTAATGATGATGTCGATGATGGTGCTGTAATATTGACTTCTCCAGTTATGGATTTATCTACATATAATCAACCTATCGTAAAGTACAGAACTTGGTTTTTCAATGCTGGTGGTAATGGTACTCCTGATGATGATTATATCATATCTGTATCTAATGGTACTGATGAAGTTGTATTAGAAACACTTACTGTAAATGATTCCGGCTCAGACTGGAGACCAGAATCTTCTTTTATTCTTTCTGACTTAATTGATATTACTGATAATATGACTATGATTTTCCAAGCTCAAGATGCTGGTCAAGGTCATTTAGTTGAAGCTGCTTTGGATGCATTCCTTATTGAAGAAGGTATGCCTACTGCAACTAACGACCTTTTGGAAAATGGAATTACTTTCGAAGCTTTTCCTAATCCATTCGATAGTAAAATAGTAGTTAACTTGAATTTTGAAAATCAATTACCTCAAAATACTGAACTTAAAGTGTTTAATCTTTTAGGACAAATGATTGATGTGTTATCTATTGATAACAATCTTAATAATATTGTAACTGGTCAGGAATGGCAATCAGGAATTTACTTTTTGAGTTTGGAAGCTGATGGAAAAATAATTCATAGCTTAAAAGTTGTTAAAGAGTAATTTCTTAAAATGACGTTTACTTACTTCGTAAGTATATTGTTATATTTCAAAAATACAGAAACCCAAATCTTCGAATGAAGATTTGGGTTTCCTATTTATTTTAAATTTAAAAAAATCAAACTTACGAAGTAAGTCAAAGCTGAGGTAAAACAAGCTAGTAAGTCATCCCGTTTTCAAACGGGACGAAATTCTTAAATCCTTGTTCGATATTCGATACTCCGACTAATCGTTATCCAAAATAATTCGTCATCTCTCTTCCCTCTTCTCTCTTCCATTAATCAATAGCCGAATTATTAACATCACCAACCTTAATAGCCACAAAATCTTGATCAGGCATACTCATCAAAATCGGCATATAAATTTTCGCTTCAGGAAATGGTTCATTCAACGGGTCAGTTGGATCTTGAAAATTATAATCGGCATCAACAAATCGCCAAGAATTAGAATTAGTAAAAGCAGTATCCAATTGTAAAATCAACCGCCGCACCAATATAATATCAAAAGTATTCAAGTCTCCATTTTGATTAACATCACCTGCAATAATTTGATAAGGTGTAAGCGGACTTCCTAAACCTAAAATATGTTGACGCATCAATAATATATCAAAAGTATTTACACCATTAGTAGGATTATCATTTCGAAAAGGAGTAAGCGTATAATTCTGACTATTCTCTAAATCCAAGACTTCGTAATCACCATTAGTCTCATTATTAATATTCAAAGTCGTATCACCAGTAATTTGCAATTCGACAGCAGTAATAGCAGTACCATCTTCTCTAACTATATTTCCCATAACATTGGAAGCAGTTGCAGCGATAGGATTTTCAATTCCATTTACAGAAATCACTCCAGTATCATTTGGGTCTAACCATTCTTTAAGTCGTTCCGCAGGAGTAGCACCAGCACTCCAAGAGTATGACAACTTTCCCTCATAAGTAAAAAATTGAGTACAGCTCGTAACTCCTCCATGCAGTTGCCCAACCACTTCACCATTAGGATTAAAAGACGGACTCCCTGAAGAACCACCTTCGATAGTTCCAACATCCAATACCGCTCTATAATGAGAATGCGGAGGTGTAACTGTATTATCACTCCAGTTAATTATAAATGGCCAACTCTCCACAAGGTTAGTATCTACAGAAATCTTTTTGACATCACCGAATGGATGATGAATCAATTCTGCTTGTGGATATTCAAAATCTAATCGATTCCATCCATTAAAATATGCATTGTAAGAAGAAGGGACATTTGACAATAATTTCAATAAAAGAAAATCAGAAGGTTGAGCACCTGCAACTTCCTCCGAACCTAAAACAGAAAGAAAATTAGGTTCCGTAATTTCATTGTTACAAGATGGATGTTCATAATTAAAATCAAATCGCCACAATGAAAAGTCAGCAATATTAGCTCCTAAATATCCACAATGATGTGCAGTCAAAAAATAAGGTGTTCCATCATTTTCAGTTGTATTCAATAACGAACCTGAGCACCAACCCATTCCTGTATTATATACGGTAAGTATTCTACCTACGCCTCTTTTTTCATCTTGTAAGTTATCGCCCCATGAGCAATTCACATTTTCATGACAAGGCAATCCATCTCCAAAACCAGCATAAACTTGATAAGGATAATCAGATTCTATTCGCTCTCTATTATAAGCTTGCATGACTTGATAAATTTCAAAATTCCCCTGCCCTCTCGAATACCAAGGTTCATAATATTCAATAACCGCATTTCCTCCTTTAATCATTCCAGTCATAAATTTTCCATGCTTGGAATTATTTTGATTGGTATATGCACCTAAAAGTTGTTTTTTATTTTCATCATAAACATATAGCCGAGCACCATTAGGTAAGTGAAAATTTTTATAAAAAATAAAAAGACCTAGTGCTCCATCTGCTTTGATTTTTAATCTCCAGACTCTCCCACCATCATCTAAGTCGTACCAGTCGCCATCATTTTGCAAATCAAAATTGACATCAACTGGCGCAGCAAATCTATTACTAGGATTAGCAATATCATCCGCTTTGAGTCTAGCCAGATTAATTTGAGAGATGGTATTAGTTTTTAAATCTTTTGAAAAAACAGATTGGTATTTCTGTGTAAAACTTATAGGAGTATCTTTTATATACCGTTGGGCATATATGGAAGTAAAGTCCAATAAGATAAATAGAAATACAAGAAGAAAGGAAATACGTGTAGTGTGACGCGTATAGCTCATGGGTTTGTGAGATTTGTTCAAAAAAGGATTATAATATTAGCTTGTTTCTAAGAACATGTATTAATGGTACATGCTCATTTGAGGTTAAAGTTAACCTCTTTAAAGCAATTTATCAAATATCTAAAATCTTAACATAAATAATAACTTGTTATAGGTATTTATAATGATAAGTTAATGGTTCAAGAGGTCTTCTAACTTAACTTTT
The DNA here is from genome assembly GCA_023301005.1 of Saprospiraceae bacterium. Classification (GTDB taxonomy): domain Bacteria; phylum Bacteroidota; class Bacteroidia; order Chitinophagales; family Saprospiraceae; genus CAJQQY01. The sequence continues at coordinate 10,593 of JALZVK010000047.1, forward strand.
TTCTTGATGAAAAAAGTTAAGTTACTGATGTTACGCAAACGTTTAAAGCCCTCTAACTCAACTTTTTTCCTTGATGAAAAAAGTTGCAAAAAAATCAAGACTTAATTTTGTAAGTCAACAGTTCTAAATTCAATTTTAGCCACGCAGCCCAAAC
>JALZVK010000048.1 GCA_023301005.1 Saprospiraceae bacterium
AATGAAGAAGCGGAAGCTTCACTCAATGATTTTATACAAGCGCAGATAAGAATGTTTAAAGTTGTGCTTTTTTCATTTGTTATGGAAAATGTGATAACAACTTTGGTAGGAATAATTTTATCTGTTTTCGGAGCTGAGTTTATAGAACCTGTTTTGGTTTTCATAGTACAATGTTTCTTTTTGGGTTTTGTTATCGTTGATAATTATAATGAGATTTATAATATGAAGTTGAAGCAGAGTTTTAAATATGCTCGACTTTATGGAGGTGTTTGTATTGCGATTGGAGTTGTGATTTATCTGTTGATGTGGATACCTGTTTTGGGTAGTGTGCTTGCGCCTTTGCTTGGTGCGGTGGCGGCTACTGTTACGATGTTTGAGTTGAATAAAGTGGATGGTGCGTTGGAGGATTTTTTAGTGGAAGAACAAAAAACATGATAGAACACGGATGCGGCAGATTGAACACGGATTTTTCTTATGACTTGTTTTATTTTTTTATAAAAAATGAGAAATATCAAGAAGAAAAAAATCTGATAAAATCCGCCGCATCCGTGGCATCCGTGTTCCTATCAAATAATCTTATTCGAAAATTCCACCGCCCGATACTCCGACCAAGCAAACTCCTCCCCTCTTACCATAAAACCACAATGCCCTCCTTCCTTTGGATTTTCGATAAAAATATTAGAATTGGATTGAGCAATTTCCAAAGGCGAACAACCTGGAGTTAAGATAGGATCATTCTGTGCATTGACTAGTAAGGTCGGCACATTTATATGCTCCATAAAATTCTTCGCAGAAGAATTATAGTAAAACTCTTCCGCATTTTTATACCCATTTAGCGGAGCTGAAAAATGTTCATCAAAATCTCTCCAAACCTTGATGTCATTGAGTTTCTGAATATCAACTAATCCTGGATATTCTTTTTCTTTAATGAATATTTTCTTTTTTAAATTATTTAAAAACCGCTTGCGGTAAATCACATTTGATTTTTTATTTAAAATATCTGCACCTTCTTTTAAGTCGCACGGAGTAGAGAAAGCAACAGCACCTTTTATCTCCGAAGGAATATCATTTCCATTTTTTCCTAAATAATTCAAAGTCATCGCTCCGCCCATACTGTAGCCAACCATTACCATTTCTTGATATTCATTATTAGCGAGTGCATGGTTGATGACCGTTCCTATATCTTCAATATCGCCATGATGATAGAGTCGTGAAGTGCGATTCATTTCGCCACTACACGAGCGACAATTCCATGCGAGTACATCCCAGTTTTTTTGGGAAAATAGTTTGGCAGCACCTTGAATATATTGTCTGTCCGAACTGCCTTCGAGTCCATGTGAAAGCAGTACTACTTTTTTATTTCCATTTTTAATCCAATCTAAATCGAGGAAATCACCGTCGGTAAGTTCAAGTCGTTCCCGTTGATAGTTGACTGCTTTTACTTTTCTGAATACACCAGGGATGATGGTTTGTAAATGCCCGTTGAATTGGTGGTAAGGTGGGTTTTTAAAAGTGGAATTTTCTATTAAAGGCATTTTAATGAATAATTAAAAATGAAATAATTAATAATGTTTTCTAACTTGAATGAGCTATTTTTTAAACTTCTCAGACGAAGGTAGAAAAAAGGTTCTATACAAATTAACTCGACTATTATTAATTATTTCATTTTTAATTTTTCATTACAAATAACAGCTTCGCTGTTATTTTATCGCTTGCGCTCTTCGTACAAATCTTTCCGCAGTCGATGGTTCAACATATTGAAATTCAACAGTTTCTCCATCAGGCATTTTCTGCACACGTTCTTTCTTTTTCATATTAATCACCAAGTCGTTGAACTTTGTATTATTCGATACGATGTTCATTATTCCATCTTTATAACCGAAGAAATAAAAAGTATCACTTGGAGATTTGATGTAAATATAAAGTCGATCTTTTCCAGTCGAAGGCATCTTAAATTCAATATGAGTTTTGACAGTTGCATTCAATTCTTCTCCATTAATACTAATCAAACCTTGTTGATTTCCAACTGTAACAAATGACTGATAATCAGGATCCCATTTCATTTTCATTTTCCCAAATAAAAACGTGTAAGGATTATTTTTCTTAGGAAGATTCAAACGGTATTCCGTTTTCATTCGAGTAATCGTATTGTGTAATAACTTGGAATCTGTAATCAATTCTGAAAGTCCTTTTTCATAAAAAAGATTATCAGTAAAGTCAACTCCTCTCGTATCAAAACTACTACTCTTAAAATCTTGAATCATAAAGTCCAACATATTTTTTGGAATAAATGAAATGATTCCAGTCATCATGTCCGCTTCTATTTCATATCCGTTAGGACCTTGTTGAGTGGAGTCTTGTGCTGCTTTATATTGAGTACGCACTTCACCTACCGCATCTACTTGAATGTATTTTAATTGATCACAAACATTCATTTTTCCTTCACCTCTAAATTTACCATCCTTATTACTGAAGGTAATTTTATTTCCCATTTTCACATTAGACGCAATCTTCAAAGAGTCTCCAAAAATAAATTCATCTTTCGCTTCATCTAATTTAAATAAACCTTTCGCTTCTATTATCGGACGATCTTTTCTAGAGAACTTTGCCTGCATAGTCCGAGGATAAAGAAAAGCAGTTCCTCGACTCAAATACATTCCTGTTGATAATTTATAACCTTCATAATTTTTAGGTTCATCGTAAGCAATTTCCAAATCATTCTTATCACCTTCACTATTAATAGAGAACCATTCACGGTTAGTTAATTTGTCCGTATCTAATCTAGCGAAGCCTTTGAAGTCGAGTGGTTTTTTATCACCTTGCAATGTAATCTCTCCTCTAAATTCTGTTTTTAGATCAATATAAAAATTATCAGTTTCGAGTACATTTCCTTTCGCAGTCGTTCTTGTTTTTTTCTCACTACGTTTTCCTTTTCCGTAACGACCACCTACAATATTATCGAATTGGATTTCTTGTTTTCTACCTTTGATATTGTATTCATAAAAACCTTTTGCCTTATAATTTTTTCTACCTTCGATACCAACAGTTGCTCTATTGATAATATGATTTTTAGAAATAGTATCACATACAATCTTACAATTATAAAGCGTATCCATTCGACCCGCTTCATAAAGTTGCACCTTTCCATCCTTGGTATAGACGAGCGCATCACAAGTTTGAATAGAAGGCACACCATCAATTTTCAACTCATTTGATTTCAAATCATACAAAGCATTTGCACCTTCAAAATGCAAAGAATCCCGCGTATCTCCTGTGGCTATAAATTTCCCTAATTGACCGGGTTCCGTTTTGAAGTTGATGACATCTTCTTTCATATCCCAATCAAAAGTCGTCAACGAAGTTTTATATTGATTATAGGGCAATTCTGTAAAGTGTCCTTTTTCATTCGCTTCGACATGTCCCAATTGTTTATCAAAATCGAGTTTACTATTTACATTTTCAGTATCCAAAGCGAGGGCACTCGCTCCTACTGCATTAATTTTCAAATGAGAAGTATCCGAGTTTGCAGAGAATGCACCGAACTCAATCAACTCAGAAGCAAGACTTCCTTTTGTCCATTTCATCAATCCATTTCCCCTCAATCCATCAGGTGTCAAAATCAAACTTCCTTTGATATTGTGATCGTTTTCTTTAAATAACTCAAAGGCATTTTCTTTAGTTGTGATATACATACTATCACGGTAAGGTCGCCAGTTGATACTAATATCTTCACCATGCGCTTGAGGTACTTCTACCGCTCCCGCTCTATCTTCTCTCAAATCAAACAACCTTGCGGTTGCTGTCATTTGTTTAGGTTTAAATATAATATCCTCGGAGTCAGTAGAAGAAGTCAAGTATGAAATGGTACCTTTCCCAAGCATACCTTTATGACTCAAATGAATCTCTCCTTTGTAGTTTCCTTTTGCTTGATAAGTTGGTAAACCTGCTGCGGGAGTTTGAGTCGTAAATCCTAAAGAAGCATCTTCTTCTTGTATAACCAATGTTTCTTTAAAATCTGGAAAGACATCAGCAGAAACTAAATTCCCTTTAAATCTTACATCTTCTTTTGTAAAATTATCAAGGCTATTAAAACTGAATTTGTCTAATTTAAAATAAAAAGAATCTCTCTTATAAACGCCTCCATAAATATTCCTATCATCATAATAGACATAAGAATAATCCTTAGTATTAAAGGAAGGAAAAATATCTATATCATTTGCTCCTGATTTATTTTCGGGAGAATCGACAAGTAGCACTCCTTTAGCATGTTCTATTCGAGATGCTATTGAGATAGAAATTGGATCACCATTTGGATCTTTGGCTTCCGTAGGAATGAACATATCGAAGTATCGAACTGAATCAAGATTCAGTTGATATTTTTCATAATCAAAATGAAACCCCCTTCCTTCTAGAGTGGTAAATCCAGCGAAAACTTTTCCATCAAAATCCATGTCTCGATTCTTTTTCATCGTGACGGATCTATTGGTAGGCTTGATGGCAACTTTTTGTAATTGACTTATCTCTAAGCTTGAAACATCATTGGCAGTCAATGATCTATCTTTCATGGAGAATACTGCGTTAGCTTCTTTATCCGCAGTTGATACTATTTTGATGGCATCGTAATCTGTCTTTTTTGCCATAGCATCAGAGTAGTGAAATATTTTATCTTTTACGTAAATCATCTCCTCATCAGAGTCGTAATTGATAAAACCATTAGATACCAATTCGTATAACAAACTCTCAATATTCTTAGTATCAAATTTTGGATTTAATTTCAAAGCAAAAGCTCGTGCTTCTACATATCTCAATTCATTCGGAATTTCTTTTCCCTCTATTCCTTCTATATCTTTTTTATCATCCACTAATACTTTTAGCGTAACAATCGGATTGACATCCGATATATTTTGAACTCTTAAAATATATTTCTCATCATAGTATTTTAAACTTTCAAATGTCACTTCATTCTTTCCATCCCCTAATCCAAATTGCTTCGCACCTATCAACAAACTATCATTCACTAAATTCCAATCTACTTTGTTCGCATTGATATTAACTTGGTGGTAAGAATCATAAAATGGATTTCTATCACTTCCTCTTTTTCCTCTTTGAAGACTAAGGTCTTTAGTCTCTACGAGATATTTTAAATTTACCGAAGGATGATAAATCGAGTCTCCTTCAAAGTACATAACCACTTCCACTTGCTCCGCTGCAATCCTTTCATCTTTTCTAATTTTAAATACCTGAGCCGATCCTTTGAATGAAGTAACACCTCCATTTTTTACTGCAATTCTTGCAGGATTTTTCTTAGTTCCAAATCCTAAAACGGTTTTTCCTTCCAATCGAAATCCTCCTTTATATTCTATTCCATCACCAATATTTGAAATTTCCAAAACCTCTTTATAAGATGAAAATCGAGGATAAGAACCTTCCGTTGATTTATTTCTAACCACGACCTTATCTTCAAAATCTCCTTCAATCTCTCGACCTGGCAATAAATCAGGATAAACTAATTTTGTATTTTTTGCTTTATATAAACTTTTTTTAGTTTCAATTTCATATTCACTTAACAAACAATACACGTCAGGCAAATCCAAATTTTCCCAAGTTACTTTTCCACCTGTTCCTTTCCACGATAATTGAGTTGGATAATAATTACCTTTGGTTTCCAGTATTGAAATAGAGTCTTTTCCACGAGTACCTACTAGATTTATTTTTTCAAATGAAACAAAAGGCTCTCCTTTATCAATATTGAATTTATACTTATCTGCTTCATAGTACCACTTCATTCCTTGCTTAGAATATCGCAATGCTTTTTGTCCGTAAAAATTATTAGAAAATTCAAGGAAATCTTTGAAAGGTTTTATTCTTCTATTTTCGATGGCTTTGACCATTGTTGTGGTTATATCATTCCACTCGTTAAGATTAGCTCCATCAGATTCTGCTTTTTTGACTGCCACAACCACTTCTAAATATTTTTGAAAATATGGTTTAGCTCCCATCTTTTTTTCCAACATGGCATTACACGCCTCTCTTAGATTGGGATATTCATCTTCTGTAATCGAACTAGCAAAGTAGCTCTCAAAATCAGAGAAGAATGTTTCCATGTCTTTAGCTTTGCTTTTTGTATAGAATGCTCTAAGCTGTTTGATAAACTCAGCTCTATCTTCAGGAAAGATATTGTCTTGCTGCGCTAACAAAGTATTAGATAACAATACAATTGCAAAAACGGAAAAAATTATTTTTTTAAACATAAGAACAGGTTTTGTGGATTGATGAGAAATGTAATCTTGATTAATTAATCATAGAATTCATGACTTTTTTAAATACATACAAATCCAATTATTTTTTCTATTGGTTTCCATCACTTGAAAACCATTTTCTAATGCTGCATTTTTCACCAAAGTTTCGTCAGATAATAAAATACCAGATATCAACAAAATTCCATCCTTTGGCAACATATTATTTAACGTCGAGAAGCTCTCTAAAATTACATGTCTATTGATGTTAGCAAGTATAATGTCGTAAGTATTTTCCTTGGTTTTAGTGAGTGTTCCGTGTATCGATTGAATATTTCCGATGTTATTTATACGGGAATTTTCCAAAGTGTTTTCATAGGAAGGCAATTCAATATCTAGAGCATCAATATGCTTTGCGCCAAGTTGTGAAGCAAGAATCGCTAAAATACCAGTTCCACAACCATAATCAAATACGGTTTTATCCTTAAAATCCAAATATTCCATCTGAGCAATCATCATCCAAGTAGTTTCATGATGACCTGTACCAAATGCCATTTTGGGATTAATAATTATTTCATGTTTGACTTGAGCAAAAGGTGGGTGAAAATCAGCTCTAATTCCGCAAAAATCTCCAACTACAATCGTTTCAAAATTAGATTCCCAAAGGACATTCCAATTTTTATACTTGATTATTGTTTTTTGATGGGTAAATTCAAAGAGGTTTTTGAATTCTAGGATACCTGTTTCTACTTCATCCGAGTAATCTTTAAATGGAATAAAGGCATCGAAACCTTCATCTTTTTCATCAAAAGCATCGAAAGGTAATTGACCGAGTAAAGCGATAAGCATCTCGGAATTTTGAGGTTGGGTTTGGAATTCAAATTTGTAGTAATCCATAAGGAATCTTTAAAAATCCCAAATGTAATCCTATTCATTAAAAATCACGAATTGTAAGAGAATGATTTAGTGACAATTTTAATATTGTTATTCAAAATTAATTTCCAATTTAACAAATTCTCCTTCGTCTACTATTTCATTTAAATTTTTATCAATAAAAAAAACAAAGAATATTTGCTCAAAATTTGAATTACTAATATTCACTTCAAAGTCTTGCATACAATAATGCTGAATGTCAAAACTTAATTGTAACATTTCATTTTCCTTATTGATCAGATTAGCGCGCTTCTCTTCTTCGCTACTATAAAAAATATAATGATGGGCTTGGTCATGAAAAAATATACAATTGTAAGGGGCATCTTTGGGGCCTGCCATACTCGTACCAAGTGCTAAGGAGGGAACTTCTTCAAATGATTTTTCAGCTTCAAATTGTTTAAAGATATCAGGATCTATATCTGCAATGAGACGAGCTGAATAATATTTTTGAGCAACATCATCATCTCTTTTCAAATTAAAAACGACGCTAAATTTCTCCTTAGCCAATGTAATACTTTCCTCGGCTGAGGTGATTGAAATAAGATTTTCTTGTTGTTGTATTTTCAATCCGAGAGCTGCTAAATCCTGAGATTGTTGTGATATGGAAAAGAGGTTCATGATGGAAACCATCATAATTGTGAGTAAAGATGTAGAATACATAAGTAGTAAATCAGTTAGTTGTTAAATACATTGTAAATTAAAGTTGATAAAACTTATAAACTTCATTATAAAAAATACTAAAACTTGGATTCAAAAAGTATAAATATAATAATAAACACATCAATAATTAGCTGAAAATCAGTTAATTATGATACATAACAAAACATTTACAATGTTCTATAAAATATTGTAAGTTTAATAAACGCATTCAAAATATAGGGAATAACTTAGGTAGGTATATTTTCTATTTAGCTGGTTTGTTTTATAAAAGTATATATTTTTTCTCAACATATTCAAAAAATGAATAAGAATAAAAAAATATTATAAAAATTTGTAATACTTTTTATACATAAATTTTAATCAATATATGTTTATTGTTTGATATTTTTAATTAAAATATTAAACATTAAGATTTATCTTAATGCCTTATTTTAATGTCCATAAATTTCTCCTTTGCAAGCTTTCAAAGTATTCATCAATAAGGAAGTTACAGTCATTGGTCCTACTCCACCGGGAACAGGTGTGATAAAACTAGCTTTAGGTGCGACTTCATCAAAAGCAACATCACCTTTCAACCTATAACCTCGTTTTGCAGTTGCATCATCTACTCGATTGATTCCTACATCAATTATTACAACTCCATCTTTTACCATATCTCCTTTTACAAATTCAGGAATTCCAATCGCTGCGATAATAATATCCGCTCTTAAAGTGTGAGCTTTCAAATCTTTAGTACGACTATGACATAAGGATACGGTTGCATTACCCGGTCTTGCTTTTCGAGATAATAAAATACTAATAGGAGTACCAACAATATTAGATCTTCCAAGTACTACACATTCTTTTCCTTCCACTTCAATATTATATCTGTCTAACATTTGCATAATTCCGAATGGAGTTGCAGGTAAGTAAGCAGGTAAGCCTTGAGCCATTCTACCAAAATTTGCAGGATGAAATCCATCTACATCTTTCTTAGGATTAATCGCTAATGTTACTTTCTCTTCATTGATATGTTTAGGCAAAGGAAGTTGCACTATAAATCCATCAATGTCAGGGTCATTATTCAATTCTTCAACTATCTCAAGAAGTTCTTCTTCAGTAGTAGAACTATCTTTTCTAATCAATGTAGACTCAAATCCAACTTGTTCACATGAGCGAACTTTATTTCTCACATATACTTGACTAGCTGCGTCCTCTCCTACCAAAACGGCAGCTAAATGAGGTATTTTTCCACCATTTTCTCTTAATTTATTAACATCTATAGCTATTTCCTCTTTTATTGTATTTGCTAATTGTTTTCCATCAATAAGGTTCGGCATAGTGAAATTCTTTGATTTTGATATAAAATCACAAATATAAAAAACGCCTTGACTAAAGTTAGCCAAGGCGTTTTTTAATTTATTTTAAATGAATAAAATAATTGCTTGCAATTATTCCATTTCTAAAACTACTCTACTATGTAAAGGATCATCTTCTGAAAGTTCTGATTCTATTTCACCACTAAAGCCTAAGTTTTTTCTCTCAAATCCATTACTTCTAAAGACTCTTCTAACTCTTCTAGCCATAGTAACAGCCTCAGACTCACTAGAAGAAAAACCAGTAATATTGATTTTTCCAGATGGATTACCTTCAATATAAGATTTAGCTATTTCAATAAATTCGCTTAATTTTCCATCACTATCGAATTCAGTTTGTCCTTTTTCAAAAGGAATTGAGAATCCACTCATCATAGATGAACCACCTGATTCACTAAATGAATCAGAACTATCACCTCCACTCATTCCATCAGTTTTTTTTTCAGAGAAAACAAAATCTACAGCGTTATATAGCGTTTTATCGCCAATCTCAATATTATTTAATCTACGACTAGAAATAGTAACACTTCCATCAGGAGCACCTAATTTCTCTAAACGAGATTGAATAGATTCAGCTCTAGACATTCCTAAATCAATATCTCCTTTAGTATTTTCAGAGACATAATAATTTCCAACAAGGCTAAGTGCTCTGTCTTCATTATTTTTTAAATAGACAGCTACTTTCTTAAATTCAGCTTGAGTTTCTTTAGCAACAGTAGGTTTTGTTCCTGAAAAAGCAAATGAAAAAGGAGCAACTTGATTCGTTTTAAGTTCACCATCTACAACAGAAAAATAGGAACTACTTCCTGCAGCACCAGCACCACATACAATAAATGAAAGTATTGCAGTCATAGCAAGAATAGCGATTGCAGATATAATAAGCTTCGCGGTATTATTCATAATAAATACAAATTTTTAGGCTGGAATAATATTCCAGGTTTTGTTTGAAAATAAGTTTTTGAAGTCCATTGGGCATGTAAATTTAGGAATATTTTTTATAATCTAAGAAATTAAATTTTTTTCACCTTTAAAAATGGATTCAAAACTAATATGTTTTTTTTGTTATTTTAAAAATAGTTATATGAAAAAAATAAACTATATAAAAGCGTCATGCTCAAAGTGATATGATAAAAATTTATCATTTTTTTTTAAATAATTTTTTCGTTTTAACATTTATATATATCTTTACTGAGAAACATTTCTACATTAGTGCGTACACTAATATACATTTTTAGCTAATTCCTTTATTTAAACCCCATAAAATAATTAATGTCAGTCATGAGGCTGCATATTATTGTTCATCAATTTATTTAACCATTTAGTAAAAAAGATTTTAATACTATGACAATTTTAAGTTCTATCCTGCTAGCCTCATTCTTTACTTGCTGGCTACCAATCTTGTTAGGAATGGCTATTTCTTGGTTATTAGGCCGATGGTTTGGAAGTAGTTCTATTTCTAGTAAATACACTACCCTAATTAGTGAGAAAGAAACACAAATAGGATCTATCCAAGGTGAATTACAAGCTGCATTAGCCGCAAAAGGGAAAACTGAAAATGAATATTCAGGTTTACAAAATAGATTTTCTTCTCTTGAATTAGATTATCAAACTGCCAAAAACGTTCAACCTGAGGTTATTGAAAGAGAAGTAGAAGTAATCAAAGAAGTGCCTGTAGAAGTGGAAGTAATCAAAGAGGTGCAAGTCGAAGTAATTAAAGAAATAGAAGTAATCAAAGAAGTGCCTATCGAAAGAATTGTGGAAGTTGTAAAAGAAATTGAGGTAATTAAAGAAGTACCTGTACAAATCATGAACAGCATGGAAAGCTTTAAAGCTGTTGAGATGATTAGAGAAGTTCCTGTAGAAGTGATCAAAGAAGTGGAAGTAATCAAAGAGGTGCAAGTCGAAGTGATTAAAAATGTAGAGATTATCAAGGAAGTGGTAGTGATTAAGGAAGTTCCTGTAGAAATAATTAAGGAAGTGGAAATAATGAAAGAAGTGGAAGTAATCAAAGAAGTTCCTGTGGTACAAGAAATTGAAGTAATCAAAGAAGTGGAGGTTGTTAAACAAGTTCCATTTGAGGTGATTAAAGAAGTAGAAGTGATTAGAAATGTAGAAGTGCC
>JALZVK010000049.1 GCA_023301005.1 Saprospiraceae bacterium
TCAAAATGATTATCTAATTTTTGATAATCTTTTTTGTAATAAGAAATATAATGTTCCGTATCTGACTTAGAATATGGATCGATATAAACTGAACTATGATAAGCTGATAAGACCATTGCATGAAATCCAAACTGTGTTACATCAAATCGCAACCTCGCAGTCGGATCATCCAATCCTATTCCTGCATACGAATGAATCATTGGATACTCCGCTGCCAATTCATATTCCATAATTGGAGCATCGAAAATTTGGAAACGTTCCATTTCTCCATTAGGCATTGGTAATATGACTACCACTTCTTGTTGTACCGCCTCAGCAGAAAAACGCAACGGTGCTGTACTCAACAATTCTTGCAAAGCAGGTAAATCTAATCGAAAGGTTTTATATTTATTAGGAATAATAGTACGTCCCATTCCCTTGTTTGCAAATGCTCTTTCTTCGATAGATTTCCAAGGATTAGAATTATCAGAATCTGCAAATATTTGAGCAGTTATAATAATGGAAAAGAAAAATAAACAAATGGCCTTTAGCCAAGATGCAGATTGATTTAGCATAAATTAGATTTTTTAAAAACTATAATAAACGGTAATAAATGGGAGTTAAGCTGGGGAGTTTTTCTAAATAGGGAATTGCTAAAAAGAAGTAAACATTTAGTTAAAAAGTATATTGATTTATCTAAATGCGAATATAGTATTTATGAAAAAAGTATTCCAAAAAAAGAACATTTAAAGCATATATTTAACATTTAGTGACCTGACAATTGAGTTTTATTTGCTAAAAAAATTCTAGTTTAACATGTATTTTTAAGGGTTCGTTTTTAAAACAACTTCAATCTTAATGAATTGATAACTAATAGCTTATGTTTAATAAAAAATTCATTTTCTCTTTATTGCTTTTTTTCACATTAATTTTTTCCTTAAAAGGTCAAACTTTTATTGAAGGTGTTATCATTGATGCTCAAACCAATGAACCTTTAGATAAAGTAAATATTTTTAATCAGACTTCTAATCTTGGAGCTTATTCTGAATTGGACGGAACGTTTAAAGTTCCAGTTTATGAATTCCCATCTGTTATCATTTTCTCTTATGTTGGTTTTGAAAATTATCTCCTCGAACTCAAAGAAGCACCTACAACTACTTTAACGATTCGACTTGAACAATCTTCTTTTGGTTTACCTGAAATTGCAGTTACTGATGAACTCTATATTGAATCCTTAACTGAAGATAAATTTACGGTCAAAGATTTTTTGATTGATGCTCGGACTAATAATATTTTGATATTGACTTATGCGAGTTTGAAATCAGGGAATGCATTAATTCTTCAAAGTTGGGAAGGTGAAATATTACATCGCTTACAATTAGAAAAAGAAAGAGTCGAATCATTAGAACAAAGTTGCTTAGGCAACATTCATATGCTAGGCAAAAAAAATGCATTTGAAATCGCATTGATTGGAAATACGATTCAGCTTATTTCTAAATATCATAGAAAACAATTTGACGAATTACTCGCTCCTTGTATCGGTTCTTCCAAAACTTATATTTATAATCAACACTTCAGTTTAAGTGATCAGTTGGTCACGTACTTAGTCGTCAATAAAAAAAATCAAAATATTAAAGCTCGAATCAAAGTAATTGATGCATTGAATCTTTCAAGGAAGAAAGATGATTTTGTTTTGCAAGGGCAATTTCCATCTTTACCAATAACATGGGCGCAAAGAGAATCTTGGAATCAATTAATGTACAAACCTCTTTACTCACCTCTTTTGAATATGGGAAATGAGCTTTGTCTTTTTAATCATACATTGGGCTATTTGGAGTTTCTCGAATTCAATGGAGATAACAAAAGATTCACTCCGATTTCCTATCATAAAAATGACAATTGGGTCAAGCAGGTGATGTTAGATAAAAAATATAACAATGCTTTTACGGCTTTCAATACTAAAAAAGGAAAGTCTATTCATCAAATTAATTTGGTAGATGGAACGACTCAACCTGTACTATTTTTTAATAGTACGTTTGTTGAAAAAATGGAAATTCATAATGGATATTTATTATATTTGGAATCAGGTGTGACTAATAAGGAGAGGAACAGAATTTTGCAGCGGGTTAAATTGGATGTACTTTGAGATAAATCCTTTCAGAGATCAAAATCAAAAAAAGCAGCAATGATTACAAATCATTGCTGCTTTTCTTTTTCCTAAAAAAAGTTGAGGAGTGTATCCTAGGTGGAACACTCCTCATAACCCCAAAAAACCAAATGAAAACTTCTTTAGTTTTTCTTATATAATTAAGATTAACTGTTTCTTATTAATGCGACAAATATAAATTCTTTTAAATAAATTATACTATTATATGTCGTATTTTATTTTGTCTGTATACTTCAAAGGTAAGAATATTCAATCATGATTGCTAAAAAATTTCATTAAAATAGTTTAATGAATTTAAGATTACACATCTGCATAACACTTTTTAAAAACTAACTCTCAAAGTCCTAATCTATTGATTGTCAATCAATTAAAGAATACAAAAAGGTTTTAAAGAATTAATTTAAAGAGAACTTTGGTGTACTTGTTTTCGAATCATTATAGAAAGTCAATAAGCAAATATCCACTTTCATAAATGGTGTCAATGGCAAATCTGAAATAATATCCATCACCTCTAATTCTGAATTAGCAGAAAAAATACCCCAAAGTTTAGAATTTTCAAGCGACAAAGCATAGCTCACTATTTTCCCTTCTTCAAAAAGCTTATTCACAACCATCCTCTGATAAGGTACTAAATCCATAAACTCTGTGGTAATATTATCTGGTAATTGAAAATCTACCATGTAGTGATATTCAGTATTAATCATTTCTAGTTTTTTTAAATTTATAAGCATCTATCGAAATACGTGTTTCATACAATTAACAATCTAATACATTAAACAGAATTAATTACCAATTTGGTTTATTTTTTATCCACTATTTTATACAATCGTCAAAGATTTAGCATTTCTAAATATGCAACTCCAGTTTTTTTGTCTTCTTGAAAACACTCCACTTTTAATACTTTTTAATACAATAGAAAAAACCTTAATACTTTTTAACCTATTACAAAATTTAATTAACTGATTTTTAGGGGTTGAGAGGAAATCTTTCAGATTAAAGCTGCTATCGTAGGTGGTCAGTTAGAATATTTTGATATAAAAAATAATGATTTGATTCGATCGACTCCGATTAATGTGGAAGCTGTTTTTGAAAATTATGCTTCTACTTACACAGGTGACCGAAGAGCGTTATCTTCTTATTCAAGAAATAAATGTGATGCTCAACCTATTCCTTTTCCGCATGATGATGAGTTGCTAATGGAAGCGGCGGAAGAAATGAAGCCTATTGTAAAGGAGGAAATTCTTTATACGAAGTTGATTTGATATTTAGTGACTAAACAGACTTGGATGGGAACGCAGATGCCACGGATTTATAAGGATTTTAGCGGATTGACCTCTTGACTTATTTGGATTTTTTTTATACAAATTAGAAGAAAATATCCGTGACAATCCGTAAAAATCCATGGCATCCGCGTTCCCATCCAAGTCTGTTTAGTCTAAGTATCCACCATCAGGAACGCTTTTAAGAATCCATCCAAATCGCCATTCAATACAGCGTCCGTATTATTAATCGTATGATTGGACCGATGGTCTTTTACCCTTCTATCATCGAGTACATAACTTCGAATTTGTGAGCCCCATTCATTTTTCATTTTACCAGCTTCCACTTTATTTTTTTCCTCAGCACGTCTTTTGATTTCAGCTTCGTACAATCTAGATTTCAACATCTGAATCGCCTTATCTCTGTTAAGATGTTGCGACCGTTCCTCCTGACATTCCGCAACAATTCCAGAAGGCAAGTGTCGCACACGTACAGCAGATTCCGTCTTGTTGACATGCTGCCCTCCTGCCCCACTCGCTCGAAAAGTATCCCAACTCAAGTCAGCAGGATTGACATCTATCTCGATACTATCATCAATCATCGGATGTACAAATACAGAAGCAAACGAAGTCATACGTTTACCTTGAGAATTAAATGGACTAACTCGTACCAGTCGATGCACTCCATTTTCGCCCTTAAGCATTCCGTAAGTATAGCTGCCTTTAATTTCGATTTCGACACTACGTACACCTGCCACATCGCCATCTACACGATTGAGTAATTTCACCTTATGACCACTCTTCTCTGCCCACATCATATACATACGAAGTAGCATTGCAGACCAATCGCAACTTTCAGTACCGCCTGCACCTGCATTAATTTCGAGGTAACAATTCAGTTCATCTTCTTCTTTGTTCAACGTAGATCTAAATTCTAAGTCATCAATCTTGGCTAAGGATTTTTCATATTGAGTATTCAATTCCTCCTCCGTCGCTTCGCCCTCTCTGTAGAACTCATGTAGCACTTCGAGTTCGTCTAATTCAGCTTTGGTAAGGTTGTAATTCTCCACCCAATTCTTGTGTCCCTTCAATGCTTTGATTACACCTTCGGCGTATTTAGGATCATTCCAAAAATTAGGATCAAGAGTTAATTGTTCTTTATCTTCTATTTCTAATAAACGGTTATCGACGTCAAAGATACCTCCTTAACACACTCAACCGATCTTCCAATACTTTATATTGATCTTGAGTCATAGTTTAACAAGACTTTTACAAGTCTTTCTTTTTGGTTAAAAAAATAAATAACGAATGTTATTTTTTGAAAATTCATTTGTGGGGCAAATGTAAGAAAACCTTTT
>JALZVK010000050.1 GCA_023301005.1 Saprospiraceae bacterium
AAAGTAATATGATAACCAATTTTTAAACGAGAGCCAGTTACTAATGCAACTTGTCCTGTAAGGTCAGCAGTTTGATATCGTTTGGCATAATTGAAATCGCCACAATTCTGACACATGCTATCATAAAAATGATGTAAATGATCATATAAATTTTTACAGACATAACATTCTCTTGGAGACTCTAATTTGATTTTTGAAGTAGTATTGATAGCTGCACCTTCTATCATTTTTGGAGCGATAAAAATGGAGGCTTCTCTAGCACTTCTAATTCCTGTCAACTTACGAGCGTCTTTATCTTTTTGAACGATTTTTCTTTTCTCTGCTTTTTTAGCTTCTTTTTTTCTTCTTAAAAATTCCTCTCTACTCGGTCTAGAAAATAGTCCAGCCGCCATGATTAAGGCTAGTCGCCTGTCTTTTGGTATTTCAAATATGAGGTTGGTATCTGCATTTAAGGTTTCTAAAATGGAGATACATGCTTCTATTTGTTCGGGGGTGATTGGGGTTGGATTTTCTGCTTCCGCTTTTTTCATTTTAAAAAAAATTTAGTGCGCAAAGGTAGGATTTAAGTTTGGTGGTTTTATAAGATTAACATTGATATATTCTATATCACTCCACAGATCCCTTCCAATTAATTCGGTATTACAAAAAAAAGAGGCTGATTACTTGGTAATCAGCCTCTTTTATATTTTCAGAGATGCCCTAAAGTCCATCATTCAGATTGAATGATGGACTTTGTTTTTATTTATATTGTTAGAGCTACCACTAGGGTAGCTCCTACTAGTTATAATTTACTTACTATAAATTTCTTGGCGAATCTTCTATGTCCATCTACCTTGATTGTAATTGTATAAATTCCTCCAATCATGTTACTTACATCAAAAGTAACTGGTAGAGTTGGAATCGATTGATACACTTTCCCATTTACTTGTTGACCTAAATTATTATAAATTTCAATAGAACCTGACTTACCTGCAAAATCTTTAAGTGAAATATTTATATAATCATTAGTTGGGTTAGGGAATACCATTACCGCTCCAAAATCAATATCAAAATTCACTCTTCGAATTTTTGAATAATAAACTGAACCATTTAAATTATTCACTTTTAATCTATAGTAGTTAGATCCATGTACAGGATTCGTATCTATAATGTTATAACTTCTAACTGTTGCTACTTGGTTAGATTCAATAACATTTAATACCCGAAAATCTATTCCATCAGTTGACACTTCTACATCGTAGTAATCTACATCTACATCTGTCAACATTAGCCAATTTATATTAGAAGTTCTACCCTCTTTTTGAACTTGAAAATCTAACAAATCTGTAATTGCAAAATTCTGAGCAAGCATACAACCAAATACTTCTACTTCTGCTAATACTAGGTGACCAGTTCCTTCAGTATGAATTCTAACATAGCGACCATTAATATTTGGTGTAGCTACAGATGGTGAACCTAATAACCCTGGGAAATATAATTCATAATCTGCTTCTGCTCTTGCTCCAGCCAAATCACTAGCGGTGAAAGGAGTATTTGAAACTAAAATATAAGCATCATTAGTTCTATCAGCTCCATCTGTTCTATTAAAAGCATTGATATTTTCTATAAAATAAGATGCACCTAAATCAACTTCCCACCATGGTTCAGTAGTCATTTGAGTACCTGTTACACTTGCATTTTCTGGAGTACCATCAAATATAACACCGTCTGTATTTCCATCAATTGCATTTTCAGCATTACCCATAAAGCCTGCTACATTTAATGTATTAATTTGAGAAGCTGTACCATTCAAGGCAAGGTTAGTTGTAGCCATACATCCTGTATTGATTGGCGTTCCTACGCAATTACAGTTACCATCTTCTATATCGTTCTCTGTAGTTGCATCTCCATCGTCACATACAGTTCCTACTATTGGACAAGGTATTGGCGTTCCTGCGCAATTACAGTTGCCATCTTCTATATCGTTTTCTGTAGTTGCATCTCCATCGTCACATACCGTTCCTACTATTGGACAAGGTATTGGTGTTCCTGCACAATTACAGTTGCCATCTTCTATATCGTTTTCTGTAGTCGCATCTCCATCGTCGCATACAGTTCCTACTATCGGACAAGGTATTGGTGTTCCTGCGCAATTACAGTTGCCATCTTCTATATCGTTTTCTGTAGTCGCATCTCCATCGTCACATACAGTTCCTGCTATTGGACATCCGCCGCCACTAGTACACCCCATGATTTCTAATTCTGCAAGACCTAAGAAAGAAGTTCCTTCTAATTGAATACGTACATATCTACCTGTTGTATTAGTTGGTGCAGTTAAAGTAGTTGGTGATAGAGCAACTGTAGTTTCATAAATATCAACTACTCCAGCTTGTGATAATGTTCCAGATAAACTTGTAGATGTAAATGGTACATCAGATATTAGAATATGGTAATTACTTAAAAACTCGTTACAACAATCCGTTCTATTGTAAATATTAAAAGACTCAATATTTGAAATTTGACCTAAATCAATTTCTATCCAAGGTTGTGCTTCCCATGCTGTTAAAGCTACAGAATTTCCACCCCAAAAACTTCCATTGGTATCTCCATCAATTACTTTTGAACCTAGTGCATTAAATTGATTACTCGATTCTGTTGCTGTTCCATTAATTGCAATATTAGAAGTAGTTGTACAACTACCAGTATTAATTGGAGTTCCTGTACAATTACAGTTACCATCTTCTATATCATTTTCTGTAGTTACATCTCCATCGTCACATGTCGTTCCTGTTATTGGGCATGCAATTGGAGTTCCTTCACAATTACAATTACCATCTTCTATATCATTTTCTGTAGTTGCATCTCCATCGTCACATGTCGTTCCTGCTATTGGACATGCAATTGGAGTTCCTGCACAATTACAGTTACCATCTTCTATATCATTTTCTGTAGTTGTATCTCCATCGTCACATGTCGTTCCTGCTATTGGACATGCAATTGGAGTTCCTTCACAATTACAATTACCATCTTCTATATCATTTTCTGTAGTTGTATCTCCATCGTCACATGTCGTCCCTGCTATTGGACATGCATTACTACTACATCCCATAATTTCTAATTCTGCAAGACCTAAGAAAGAAGTTCCTTCTAATTGAATGCGTACATATCTGCCTATTGTATTTGCTGGTGCAGCCACCGTTGTCGGTGATAGAGCAACTGTAGTTTCATAAATATCAATTACTCCAGGTTGTGATAATGTTCCAGATAAACTTGTAGATGTAAATGGAACTTCAGATACTAGAATATGATAATTACTTAAAAATTCGTTACAACAATCCGTTCTATTATAAACCTTAAAAGATTCAATATTTGAAATTTGACCTAAATCAATTTCTATCCAAGGTTGTGCTTCCCATGCTGTTAAAGCTACAGAATTTCCACCCCAAAAACTTCCATTAGTATC
>JALZVK010000051.1 GCA_023301005.1 Saprospiraceae bacterium
TTTTTTTTCAAATTCATTGTTCATCACTTTTTTATTTACTTTCTTAATTCTTTTGCTAACAATTGTTTACCTCTTCTATATTGAGTTTTGGAAGTTGATTCTGAAATATTTAAAATGGAAGCAATCTCCTTATGCTGATAACCTTCCAGTAAAAATAAATTCAAAACTACTCGGCAACCTTGAGGTAATTTTTTTATTTGATTATGCACTTGTTGCATAGTAAATTCTGGATCTACTTGTGTCTCATTCATCACTAAATTTGTTCGTTCAAATTCCTCATTTTCCATAAACACCATTTCTTTTCTTTGTCTAATAAAATTCAAGGTGGTGTTAATTGTAATTCTTTTTATCCATGCACCTAAAGTTGATTCGCCTCTGAAATGATTTAGCTTTTGAAATACTTTTACAAATACTTCTTGAATTATATCCTCTGCGTCCATTCGATTCGGAACCATTCTTATTACCGTATTGAACATTGCTTGCACATATTTCCGATATAGGCGCATCTGCGCACGACTATCGCCTTCAAGGCTTTGTCGAACTAATTTCTGTTCTTCTATTATTTGTAGATTGTTCAAAGTTTGCACGGTTATTTTATTCAAGTTATGATTTAAAGACGACTTGAAATATTAATAGTTGGAATTTTTAAAAAAAAATATTTATAACTTGAATTATTTTTTAAAGAAGTTGTTTAAGTTTTTAAACAACTTCAAATTGAAGAGTATCTACCACAAGTCACAAACCTGACTTTTTATAAAATCAATAAAGTAAAACAATTTTCGTTTTATATAAAAAAGTTAATTTTGCAGTATGAAAAAACAAACATTAATACTCAATTTTTTAGCAATCATAATATTTTCATTTGTAGCATGTAAAACTGAAAAGCCTTCGTCTTCTACTGCTCCCGAAGAAGAGCAAACTATGGGTTTGACAGGTATTGCAACAATAGATAATCTTACCCAAAGATTAGTAGATAATCCTAACGATCCTAAGTTGTTTGCAACTCGAGCAAAAGCTTTTTATGAAAATGAAAATTACGACCATGCTATTCAAGATATGGCTTATGCTATGAAAGTAGATTCTAATAATGCAGAGTATCATCATTTACTCTCTGACATATATTTGGATTATTACAAATCTAGATTGGCATTAAAAACCATGAAAAGATGTGTGAGCATACATCCTAAAAGCATTCCTTCTTTACTAAAGTTAGCAGATATACAACAACTGCTCAAACAGTATGATGCGTCCATGGCCTCTGTAGCTAGAGTCATGAAAATCGAACCTAATAATCCTCACGGATTTTTTAAGATTGGTTTAAATCATAGTTTGAAAGGAAATAAACAAATGGCAATTAAGAGTTTACAACAATGTGTAGATTTAGAACCTGACTATACAGACGCTTGGGTTTTATTAGGTCAAATCTTTGAAGACGACAAAAGTAAATTGGCTGCTCAATATTTCGAAAATGCTACTCAGACTGCACCTGATAACCCTGATATTTTATATAATCAGGCTTCATATTTGCATAATCAAAATCAATTAGATGAGTCTGCTACGCTACTTAGAAAAATCATTTCTATAGATAAAAGATATGCTAATGCATTTCATCGTTTAGGAATTATTTACATTGAAAAAGACTCGCTTGATAAAGCTTATGAGAATTTCAATATTGCGGTAAGTGTTAAACCTGAATTTGGAATAGCTTATTACTATCGAGGTTATACATCTGAATTGCAAGGAAAATTAGAATCAGCTAAAGTTGATTATCAAAATATTTTAAACTTTGAACCTGATTATCAAAAAGCTAAAGAAGGATTAGCAAGAGTAAATCAGGCGTTAAAAATTAAATAATTACATCCATGAATAAATTGATTTTTACTTTTGTAATTATATTGTTATACAGTTGTACTGGAAAAGATACTTCGAGTGCTGCTAAGACAATTAATACTCCTCCGCCAACAGTAGTTAAGGCTCAAACATCTACAACTGTTCAGAGAGACACCACTCCACCAAGGTCAAATTATATTAAAGATACTTCTCGTCCTGTTAAGCAGATAAATACAAGTTTTCCATTTGATATTCCAATGACGCATTCCAATCGAAAGAATGTGAACTCTGAAAATATTTTAGCTAAAAATGGAAAGCCAACAATTCTCCTTTTTTGGTTAACAACTTGCTATCCATGTCGAATGGAATTGAACGCGATAAAAAAAATATATCCTCAATGGAAAGAAGAAGCTGATTTTAATTTCGTAGTTATTTCAACAGATTTCCAGAAGAACTATGAAAATTTTGTCGGAAGAGTAGAGAAAGAAAATTGGGCGTGGGATACTTTCCATGACACTCATCGAGAATTTAGAAAAGTATTGCCTGGTGCTTTAAACGGTTTGCCTCAAACTTTTGTATTTGATAAAAATGGAGAAATTGCTTATCACAAAAGAAAATATTCTTCTGGCGATGAACATAAATTATTTGATGTTGTAAAAGAGTTAGCGAGTAAATAAAGTTTTATATTTTATCATCAATTTTAAAACAATTCACTCCAAACAAATCCTATATACTTGCGTAAAAAAATGCACCAATCTTAAAAAAGGTTGGTGCATTTTTTATTTATTTTAACACCTAAAATTAAACATCACTATGGCAATAATGAAAGTTATTGAAGTACTAGCTGACTCTAAAAAAAGCTGGGAAGACGCAACTGCAAAAGCAGTTTCAAGAGCAGGCAAAAATGTAAAAGGCATTAAATCTGCTTACGTTCAAAGTCAAAGCGTAGTTGTTTCTAACAATAAAGTTACAGCTTACCGTGTGAACGTAAAACTTACTTTCGAAGTGAAGTAAGTTTTCTCCAAAATTGATGAGTGATGAATGAATGAAAATTTGTTGCTCATCAATTTCTATCTATAATCTTTCTTTACTCTATCCAATTCTCGTTTGTTATCTCGCTCTTTTATTGTTGCTCTTTTATCGTATGATTTTTTACCTTGACCGAGCACTACTTCTACTTTTGCAAAACCTCTTTCACCTATAAATATGCGATAAGGAACAATTGAAAATCCTTTTTCTTTTACCTTTTTTTCTAATTTTCTTAGTTCAGGTTTTCGAAGTAATAATTTTCTATCTCTTCTTGTCTCGTGATTATTTTGATTTCCATATTTATACTCCGCAATAAAAAGACTCTTAAGTATTAACTCTCCATCTTTAAATAAACAATAGGAATCTTTCATATTCACCTCTCCCAATCGTATAGATTTTATTTCCGTACCAGTCAAAATAATTCCAGCCTCAAACTCTGCAAGGAAGTGATATTCAAACTTAGCTTTTCTATTAACTATCTCTTTACTTTTTTGTGCTTTCTTCTTTGCCATATTTATCAAAAGTATTTTTTTTTAAAAATCTCTATCCTCAAATGTTTCTTTCTTTTTGTCTTCTATCCTTTTTGCAATTAAATAAATGAGCGCACACAAAAGAAAAACCCAAAAAAGGAATTGCAAAGATAACACGAATGAAAATATAAAGTCCATAATTTTTTCTTTTGGTGAAAATAATTAATTATTAATAGACTACTTCTATAATACAACAAACGCCTATGAACAAGTTCATAAGCGCTGTATATTTTTTATTTTTAAATATCTATTTCAATCTTACAGCTGTACCATAAGCCAAAACTTCTGAAGAACCTTGCATTACCATCGAAGTCGTAAATCGAACATTAATAATTGCATCTGCCCTGAGTGATTCTGCATCTGCAATCATTCTTTCAATAGCTTGTTCTCTTGCATCCGCCATAAGTTTTGTGTATTCTGAAATTTCTCCTCCTACGATATTCTTTAATCCTGCAAAAATATCTCTTCCAATATTTCTTGCTCGAATAGTACTTCCTCTTGCAACATCAATAACTTCAATTATTTCTTTTCCTGGAATAAAATCTGTGGTTGTAATTAACATAATCAAGTTGGTTTTTATTAAGAATTTAATTTACAATGTATTCAATAGTGACTAAGATAAATCTATTATTAGATTGCTATTTAATATTTCGATAAAAAATAAATTTTCTTCGTCTAAATTATCACTCAAACTTCTACCTTTGCATCGCCTTACCATTTACAAATTAATTTAACCATATAACCTATTTTAAAATCAGTACTTAAAATTTATTATGAAATCAGATAAAGTTATTCTTATCATCCTCGATGGTTGGGGACATGGAAAAAATCCTAAAGTAAGTGCAATTTCTCAAGCTAAAACTCCATTTGTTGATTCTTTATATAAAAAATATCCTAATTCAGAATTAGTAACTTTTGGTAAAGAGGTTGGATTACCTGAAGGTCAAATGGGGAATTCTGAAGTTGGTCATTTAAATATTGGAGCAGGAAGAATTGTCTATCAAGAGTTAGCGAGAATCAATAAAGCAATAAAAGAAAAAACGCTTCATAAAAATAAAAAACTCCTTGCAGCACTAAAATATG
Source organism: Saprospiraceae bacterium (assembly GCA_023301005.1). Classification (GTDB taxonomy): domain Bacteria; phylum Bacteroidota; class Bacteroidia; order Chitinophagales; family Saprospiraceae; genus CAJQQY01. The sequence continues at coordinate 4,473 of JALZVK010000051.1, forward strand.
CAAAGGATAATAACAAAGCTGTTCACTTAATGGGTTTAGTTTCTGATGGAGGAGTTCATTCTCATATTAATCACCTAAAAGCACTTTGTGATATTACTGAGTCTAAAGATTTGAAAAAAGTATTTATCCATGCATTTATGGATGGACGTGATACTTCCCCTACCTCAGGGAAAGTATATTTAAAAGATATTTTACAACACATTGATAATCAAAAAGTTAAGTTAGCTTCTGTGATAGGTCGCTATTATGCAATGGATCGGGATAAACGATGGGAACGTGTAAAGCTAGCCTATGACTTACTAGTAAAAGGTGTAGGAGATAAAACAACTGACATTTTAAAAACCTTAGAAGAAAATTATAACAATAAAATTACGGATGAATTTTTAAAACCAATCGTTTGTGCAAACAAGACAGGAAATCCTATTTCTAAAATTAAAAAAGATGATGTTGTTATATTTTTTAATTTTAGAACAGATCGCCCAAGAGAAATAACTCAAGTACTTTCGCAGGAAGACATGCTTGAGTTCGAAATGAAAAAGTTGCATTTACATTTTGTAACGATGACTCGTTACGATGAGACTTTTAAAAATGTAAATGTATTGTTTGAAAAAGATAACTTAAAAGATACTCTTGGAGAAATTTTATCAAAAAGAGGAAAGACTCAAGTACGAATTGCCGAAACAGAAAAATATCCACATGTTACTTTTTTCTTTTCTGGGGGTAGGGAAGAGGAATTTAAAAATGAACGTCGACTTATGGTATCTTCTCCGAAAGTAGCTACTTATGATTTGCAACCTGAGATGAGTGCTTCTGAAATCACACAAACAATCACTAAAGACTTAAAGAAAAATCAACCGAATTTTATCTGTCTTAATTATGCCAATACTGATATGGTTGGACATACAGGTGATTTTAAAGCCGCTATGAAAGCGGCTACTTATGTTGATAAATGTTTAAAGAAATTAGTTCAAGTTTCATTAAAGAATAATTACAAAGCTATCATCATTGCTGACCATGGTAATTCAGATTATATGGTTAATGATGATGGATCTCCACATACTGCACATACCAAAAACCTTGTTCCATGTTTTTTTGTTGGAAATGATATTGATGATAAAGTAAAATTAAAAAATGGGAAACTAGCAGATATCGCACCTACGATTTTATCACTTTTAAATATGCGAAAACCTGCAACAATGACTGGAAAGAATTTAATAACTAAGAAAAAATAATCTTTTGAAAGCAAGTATGTCTTTTCTCCTCTTCGTTTTAACTTTATTCTTTTTGAATAGTTGTCAAATTGAAAATGTTCAAAGTTCTAGTCAAACATTTTTTGACATGGAAGTATTTTTAGAAAAAGAACTTAGTGAACTTTCTGATCTAAAATCTATAAAAAAGAAGGTAACAATTAATGATAAGGTAGATGAAAAAACTTTAGATACTTTTAATCTAAATACTGATTTAGAGATTTTTAGAAATTCAAATATTAATAAAGTCGCTTGGCTAGATAAATATAGTGTAGATAGTCTTTTTGATAATTCAAGAGTATTAAATGAGTTAAAATATATTGCAATTGATGATAAATTAAAAACTCGAGAATTAACTGTAAATTATTCAGCAGGAAAAATCAATTTTATTTCAATACGTAATAATTCAAAAAGTAGTGTAAGCTCTATTCAACAAAATTTAAAGTATTTTCCTAAGAAAGGTTATTCTGTGGAAAGTTTACAAGAGATAACTCTAGGGAGTAAACAGAATCTAAGTATTGAAGTAACCTATAATTAAAAAAGAAATGCTTTACTCGAGAGAGTAAAGCATTTCTTTTTATAATTATCTTCTTGAAAATATTACTTGTCCACTATCAGGATCAAAAATCGCTAAGACTACTCTTCTATTAAATTTTCTTCCATGCTCATCTAAATTATCTTTTTCTGGAAATGATTCTCCGAAAACTTCTGCTACAATTCGATTGGATTTTATTCCTTTATTGACTAAATGATTTCTAGAATTTCTAGCTCGTCTTTTTGAAAGAGCTATATTATATTCCGCAGATCCTTTTGAGTCAGTATGCCCTGAAACAAGAATTTTTAACCTATTATTTTCTTTTAATATTCTAACCACTTCATCTAATTCTGCTTCAGCATCTCTAGTTAATGTAGATTTATTAAATCCAAAAAATACATTATGTACACTCAATACTTCCGTTGATGCATCAGAATAAGTAGACCCAGATATAAAATATGGGCAAGGTTTACCACATAGTCTGCGTTGCTCTTCAATATCTATAACTAGAGCATGTTTAAAGCCTTTCTTAACAGCTTCTGCAACTACATTATCAGCTTCTGCTTTTGTTTTGAATTCTCCAATATAATATCTAAAGATATTATTTTGGTCTGTAAGCATATAAACACCAAAAATATGAGCTTCTGAAAAATATGAAAAGGGGACTTTCTCTACGTAAGCAGCCACCTGCACTCTATAAGATTGTGCAAATGAAGTAATGCTGTAAAGTAGAAATATACAACAGATAACAATTTGTCGAAAGTGTTTCATAGGATTTAAAATGTTTCCAGCTGTAAAAAAATCAAATTAGGTTTTGGAATTATTTCAATGAAAACAAGTGCTAAAACATATATTTTCCTAACAGATATAATTCATTAGCTAAGGTAAAAGTATTTACACATTATTTAAAAAAATAATATAAAAATATATATTTTATGTTGAAAAGATGAGAAAAGTATATTCTTTAAAAAAGAAATTTGAGGCAAGAAGGCAAAAAAAAAGTCTCACCAGTCAGAAACTGATAAGACTAATATCTTAAAAAGATAATATTAAAATGGCAGCGACCTACTCTCCCACCTAAAGGCAGTACCATCGGCGCTGAGCGGC
>JALZVK010000052.1 GCA_023301005.1 Saprospiraceae bacterium
TAATTTATCGGCTGGTACTTATACTGTTACAATAACAGATGCAAATGGATGTACAACAACTACAACCATTATTATTACTCAACCATCTCCACCACAAATTAATTTAACATCAACATCAACACCTTCAGTATGTGGAGATAGTGAAGGAACTGCAACAGTTACAGCTACGGGTGGAATGCAACCATATACTTATTTATGGAGTGATGGTCAAACTACAAGTACTGCTACAGGACTTGCAGGAGGCACCTATACAGTTACTGTTACAGATAATGTTGGAACAACAAGTACTACTTCAGTTACTGTAGTAGAAAATCCAAGTCTTATTGCAACTACAAGTGGAACTTCTGAAACATGTTTAGGAAGTGGAGATGGACAAGCATCTGTCTTAGTTACAGGAGGTACTCCAGGATATACTTACCTATGGAGTAATGGAGCAACTTCTCAAAATATAACTGGACTTAGCCCAGGAACTTACTCCGTTACAGCAACGGATGCTTTAGGTTGTACAGTTGTAAGCAGTACAACTATAAATAGTACTGGTTCTACAATTGTACCTACAGTTAATGGTACGAATCCAAGTACTCAAGGAGGAAGTGATGGTTCAATTGACTTAGTAGTTACAGGCGGAACAGGCCCATATACTTTTTTATGGAGTAATGGAGCAACTACTGAAGATATTACAGGTTTGACAGCAGGATGTTATCAAGTTACCATAACAGATGCTGTTGGTTGTACAGCCACAGCGGAAGCATGTATAGATGATCCAACAGGACCTCCTTTTCAAGTAGATGTAACTACAACAGATAATGGATGTATGGGAAATAATATGGGAACAGCAACTGCAAATGTTATTTCAGGAGGTACTCCTCCTTTTACATATATGTGGTCAAGTTCTACAGGATTTCCATTAGGACAAACTCAAACTATAACAGGACTAACCAACGGATTGTATAATGTTACAGTAACAGATGCGAATGGAAATACAGCAACTAATTCAGGAACTGTAATAGGTAGTGGTGGAGTTGGTTCATCAGCTACTGGTGCAAATATTTCTTGTAATGGAGGAAACGATGGTTCTGCATCAGCAGATGGAATAGGAGGAGCACCTGGTTTAAATGGATATATTTATAATTGGAGTACTGGAGACGCAACTCAGAATATTTCAAATTTAGGTGTTGGAACTTATACTGTTACCGTAACAGATTTAACAGGATGTACTTCAACATCAGAAGTAATGATAACTGAACCCACAGTCATAACAACTGCAGGAACTACAGGTACGAATCCAAGTACCTCAGGAGGAAGTGATGGTTCGATTGATTTAGTAGTTTCAGGAGGAACTCCTGGATATACTTACTTATGGAGTAATGGAGCAACTACTGAAGATATTACAGGTCTAGTAGCAGGATGTTATCAAGTTACGATAACAGATAGCAATGGATGTACGGCAACTGCGGAAGCATGCATAGATGATCCAACTCTTTTCCAAGTTGAAGTTATAACAACTGATAATGGATGTATGGGAAATAATATGGGAACAGCTACAGTTACTCCAACTGGAGGAACATCTCCTTTTACATATATGTGGTCAAATTCTACAGGAAATAGTATAGGAACTACTCAAACTATTACAGGACTAACCAACGGAATGTATTTTGTTACAGTAACAGATGCGAATGGAAATACTGCGACTAATTCAGGAACTGTATTAGGTAGTGGTGGAGTTGGTTCATCAGCTACTGGTGTAAATATTTCTTGTAATGGAGGGAACGATGGTTCAGCTTTAGCAAATGGTATTGGAGGAGATCCTAGTTCAAATGGTTATATTTATAATTGGAGTACAGGAGCAACATCTCAAGATATTACAGGTCTAGTAGCAGGAACTTATACCGTTACTGTGACAGATCAATCAGGATGTACTTCAACATCAGAAATAACAATAACTGAACCTACAGTCATAACAACTGCAGGAACTTCAGGTACAGATCCAAGCACTCCAGGAGGAAGTGATGGTTCGATTGATTTAGTAGTTTCAGGTGGAACTCCTGGATATACTTACTTATGGAGTAATGGAGCGACTACTCAAGATATTACAGGTTTAGTAGCAGGATGTTATCAAGTTACCGTAACAGATAGCAACGGATGTACGGCAACTGCAGAACAATGTATTATAGATCCACCTATACCACCAATGGCACTATCAGTTACAAGTACACCAGATGGATGTACAAGTGATACTGATGGAACAGCTACTGTAACTACAAATTTTGGAGGATTACCTCCTTATGAATATTTATGGAGCAATAATAATACGCCTCAAGATAGTATTGGAAATACTGCTACTATAACAAATTTACCTCCAGGGATATATCATGTAATAGTAACTGATGCAGCAAATAATACAGCAACCACAACTGTTGAAGTTTTACCAACTGATGGACCAGATGCAAGTGCAACGGCTAATCAAGTTAGTTGTAATTCTCTAGTAGATGGAGCGGTATTCGGATCTGCAACAGGAGGAACTGCTCCTTATGATTATCAATGGTCAGATGGGAACTCCATGATTGGAAATGATGATAGTCTTATGGGACTTGCTCCTGGAACTTATACAGTAACAGTAACTGATGCAGCAGGATGTACAGATGTGGTAAGTACAACTATCACAGAAGACGACCCAATTTCAATAGATGAAACACTAACTCCTTTAGATTGTAATGGAGATGCTAATGCATCTATACAAGTTACAGCAAGTGGAGGTAATCCAAATTATACTTATGAATGGAGCACAGGAAGTGATCAAAATAATATATCAGGATTAAGTGCAGATGATTATACAGTAACTGTAACAGATGCTAACGACTGTTCTGTAATACAAACATTCTCAATAGTAGAACCATTAGCAGTTGCTCTAGCTTTAGATGATAATAGCTCAACTTGTGATGAAATGATTACATTAACTGCAACAATTAGTGCAGGTACAAATGTAGCTTGGTTTGATGATTTAAATGGACCTTCAATCGGTAATGGATCAACCATAAACTATAACTTGTCATCAGGTGATAATATGATATATGCAGTAGCTCAAGCTAATGGATGTGAAGTCATTGATTCTGTAATGATAACTCAAAATGCAGTTGATGTTTCTGTTGATCCAACAATGGCATTTTGTCAAGGTACAGCAGCACAATTAATGGCTAACAATAATATTACATCTAACGTGATGACTTACCAATGGACTCCAGCAGCAGCATTTATTACAGGAACAGATTCAGCAACTCCAACTCTAAATACTGATGCAACAGGTATTTCAGAAGTTTATTTAGTTTCTGAAAATCAATTTGGATGTTTACAACATGATACTATCAATATTCAAATACAGGATACCACTTCTAATTTTATAGAAACTTCACACTGTGAAGGGTTTATTGTAAATTTTGCAAATACAAATCCTTTTGGACCTACTGATTTTATTTGGGACTTTGGTGATGGCAATCAAACTTTAGGATCAGCACCTATGCATACTTATGCAGACACAGGGACATACAATGTTATGATGATTTTACCTGCTGGCGCAAATAATGCAGAATGTCTTCCAGATACAGTTTCAAAAGAAATTCAAGTATTCGATGATCCAATTTTTAATACTGCATTTGATATTGCTTTTGACCCATGTGTAGAAGATAGTGCAATAGTAGTATTCACAGATATGTCAACTAACGTTCAATGGGATATAGTAAGTTGGGATTGGGACTTGCCAGGAGGAGCAACTTCTTCCAGCAGTTCAGATTCAGTTGTATTAACTCAATCAGGTGCTTATACAGCGAGCGTAGTAATAGTAGCTGTAGATGGTTGTGTCGATTCATTAACTCAGACTTTTGATCTCAATATATTTGATTTAGAATTTCCAGATACAGTTGTAGCATGCCTTGGAGATGATGAGGTAGCTTTAAATCCATTTGCAAATCCTGACTATAACTATTCATGGTTACCTACAGGAGGCAATGAAATTAATCCTATGGTAAGCCCTGATACATCTACCAACTATACCGTAACGATTACAGATCCAAACGGAACAGCAGCATGTGAATTAATTGATGAAGTATTTGTTTTAGTTCCACCTGCAATTGAAGACTTACAAACTACTCCAGATGAGATTGTAGTATGTGTAGATACTAATGTAGTTCTAAATGCTTCGAGTGCTGTAGCAGTAGATTATACTTGGTATAATAGTAATCCACTAGTTACACCCATTGGAACAGGAGCAGATTTACCACTTGTTTTAGATATTAATGCTGCACCTCAATATTATTATGTAGAAGCAGAAGATGCTTATGGATGTACAGTACTAGATAGTGTTTTTGCAGGTAATGGCGGAATCTCATTAGTTGCACCACTTCTTCCTATTGATGATTGTATTGGCAATGAAACTACTATTTTCGCAGATAATATTTTATCTAATGGCAATGATTTGATGTATGAGTGGACAGATATTAATGGAAATGTTATCAGTATGGATGACTCTCTATCTGTTATTATAGATGGGATTAGTACATATTCTATAAACATTAGTAATGAGTACGGGTGTGATTTTAATGATGAATTTGAAATAAATGCAATTGACCTCACACCTCTTGTTCAAGCTTTTGCAGACCCTGATACTATATTCTTAGGAGAGACAACACTATTAGATGCAGATCATCCTGACGGAAATTATACTTACACATGGAGTAATCCGAATACATTAATTGGTGGAATAGATGCAAGTACTGAAAAGTCTCCTGAAGCTGCTCCAACTGAAACTACAACGTATCAAGTTGCTCTTACAAATAATACTACAGGATGTACAGCATTGGCTAGTGTTTTAATTACCGTAATTGATGAGTGTGAAGAACCTTTTATTTTCTTTCCAAATGCATTTAGTCCAAATGATGATGGAGAAAATGATGTCCTTTATTTAAGAAGTCTTTTTGCAGATGAAGTATTCTTTATGATTTATAATCGTTGGGGAGAAAAAGTCTTTGAAAGTAATGACATTAATAGCGGTTGGGATGGAAGACATAATGGAGAAGCTGTATGTTCCGATGTCTATGGATATTACCTTAGAGTAAAATGTCTAAACGGTGAAGAATATATTAAGAAAGGAAATGTAACCGTACTTAAATAATTTAAATAAGTGAAGCTTTCGCTTCCATATATTTTTAAATAAAAAAAAGGTTCAGGTCTAATTTGACTTGAACCTTTTTTTATTCTAAATGGTTTGAGAAAAAATCCCTATTTTTCGAGATAAAAAAATCTCTATTAGATTTTATGCGAAATCTACTTCTAACTTTAACCTTACTACTTTTTACATGTACTATTTTTTCCCAACAAGAAAAAATAGAATTCAAGCTATTTTCTTTTGAAGAAGGATTAAGTCATCGGAATACATTCAAAATCCAACAAGACCCTTACGGATATATTTGGATTGCAACTATCAATGGATTAAATAAATACGATGGTACTCGATTCACTCATTTCAGTAATCTATCAAAAGAAAATGTCATCCCTCATAATTACATTTCTGAATTACTCATCACTTCCGATACTACACTTTGGATAGCAGGAGAAAACAATTTGACTACGCTCAATGGAAATACTTATGAGTACAAAGAAGTAATATCAGATGTAGATAATGCTAGAACTACAAATAATTTTACGCCAGGAAGTTTGATAGAAGATGATGAAGGAAATATTTGGAATATCAGTTATCACAAAGGTACGGGGGAATCTTTTTTACAAAAAATAGAAAAAGATAACAATGTTCAAGATGTAATGAAATGCGAAGGACACGCTTCCAAGAGAGGTATGATTTGGGTAGATGGACATTTGTTTTTAGCTAATAAAGAAAATGAATTATTAAAAATTGAAAAGGAAGGTAAAGTAGTTCGTCAATTTGACTTCCCAAAAAATGGAAAAAAATCAACTTGGGTCATTCAGTTACAAATAGTTCAAGATGGAACACTTTGGGCGATATTAGATGACGGTCGATTATATTTTTTACCAAAAGGAGAAAAAGAATTTCAAATTTATCCGATCGATAAAACCATTGATAATAATCAAGTTGTAAATACTTTTCTAGTGGAGAAAAACGGAAACGTTTGGATAGGAGGATTAGGGAATTTATTTTTTTTAGATAAATCTACTGGACGTTGGACGGATTACAGTTTACAAATAAAAGATATAACAAATAACCAATGTAATATTCGCCATCTTTTCCAAGATGAGATAGGAGTGATTTGGGCAGCTTCAGAATATGGTGTAATTAAAATATCTGATGATGAAGAACTGTTTGAAACCTACCTTGCTGAAGGAAGTGAATATTGCACGAATGGATTTTGTAGTATAAGAGGTATCACCGAAGATGATGAAGGCAATATTTATTTCAGTTATTATAATTCTATTCATGTTTTAAAAAAAGGAGATAACTCACCTCAACCTTTGTTTCCTCGAAACGATTATTTCAATTTCCCATTCGGATTGACTTATTACAAAAATGCATTATGGACAGGTAATGGAAGAAGGATTGATTTAGAGACTCAAAGGATTGATACCGTTTTTAATAAACCAACAATAGATCTCGGAGTATGCATTATAGGAAAAGATAAAAATTTATGGTTTGCTTTTCGAAAATGGATTTTTTCCTACAATCCTGATACCAAAGAGTTAATAGAATTTTATGATAAAAATAATTTAATAGATACTACAAATCTCGATGCTGCTTACCTCCATCAAGGCAAAACCAATGACTACTTTTGGCTCTCTACCATAGGAGATGGAATTTATAAAATAGATCCACAACGTGGTGCATTAGCGCACTACACTTCTGATTCGACTTCTAAAGTTAAATTACTAAGCAATCGTATCAATGTAACTTACGAAGATGATAAAGGCAATCTTTGGATAGGAACTGCCAACGGAGTTAACAAATTAAATATCAAAGATGAAACGATAAAAAAGATCACAATTGAAAATGGACTGCCTAATAATTTTATCAATGGAATTTTATCGGAAGGAGATTCTGCTTTATGGATAAGTACGGATAATGGAATTGCAAGAATGAATATGAAGGATGAGTCAATGATTAATTTTTCTAAAAAAGATGGATTGACTGCGAATGAATTTAATCGAGTTTCATTTTATCGATCTCTTGATGGGCGATTATATTTTGGAGGACTGCGTGGAGTGAATGCATTTTACCCGAATAAAAATTTTCTGAAAGAAAAACAAGAACAAGAAGCTAATTTGATTTTTACTTCTTTTTCAAAATTGGATGGAGAGAATAATAAAATCACAACCGTCAAAAATGGACTCTCAGGGAATGAGACTTTTGAACTGACACATCATGATCGATTTTTTAATTTTAATTTTGCATTAGCGAATTTTAAAAATCCTACTGCAAATATTTATAGTTATAAATTGGAAGGATATGATCAAGCTTGGTCAGAACCTTCGTCATCTACGAATGCTAGATTTAATACGATTCCTGATGGGATTTATACCTTCAGAGTGAGAGCTGCTTCAAATAAAAATGACTGGAATGAAAAAGAATTAGCTATCACAATAAAAGTAAAACAAGCATATTACAAATCTAAATGGTTTATTGCATTGTGTGCTTTATTAGGTGCAGGTTTTTTATATTTAGCATATCAATATCGGATTTATAAAATCAGAGAGAATGAACAGAAGTTAGAAAAAGAGGTTCAATATCGAACCAACGAATTGGAGCGAGAAAAGAAAAAATCAGATGATTTACTTTTAAATATTTTACCAGCCGAAACTGCGGAGGAACTGAAAAAGTATGGAAAGTCAAAAGCTAAAAGATACGATTCCGTAACAGTTTTCTTTTCTGACTTTAAAGATTTTACAAAAATATCTCAACGCTTAGGACCTGAACAACTCGTTGCCGAGATTGATTTTTGTTTTAAAAATTTCGATAGAATAATTGAAAAATATCAATTGGAAAAAATAAAAACCATAGGCGACGCTTATATGTGTGTAAGCGGTATTCCAGTTAAAGAAGAAAATAATGCGATACAAATGGTATCGGCTGCAATTGAGATTCAGGAGTTTATGGACAAAACGGCAAAGGATAAAAAAGAAAAAGGACAACCTTTTTTTGAAGCTCGAATAGGAATGCATACAGGACCTGTTGTCGCAGGAATTGTTGGAATAAAAAAATTCGCATTTGATATTTGGGGCAACACCGTAAACACCGCAGCACGGATGGAACAAAATGGCGAAGAACGTAGAGTCAATGTTTCGGAATCAACTTATCAATTAATCAAAGATAAATTTGAATGCGAACATCGAGGAAAAGTTATGGTTAAGCATATCGGAGAAATTGACATGTATTTTGTGATAGGTCTTAAGACCTAAAAAAAGTTATTGAAAAACAATGTACTAAGAACAAAAAACTAGATTAAGACGTTAAACCAAGAACACGATTTTAAAATTAAAATAATGAATGAAATAAGAATTCACCAAAATGTGGCAGTACTGATAGATGGAAACAACATCGAAATAAGTCTTCACAAAATGACTAATAAAAAAAATGCAGTCGTCAACTTTGATGTACTGATTCCAAGAATATTGATGAACCGAGGATTGAGTCGATTAATATATTTTAGAGAAGGATTAAATATATCTGATAAATTGGCGGAACGTTTACATCGACTTTTTCATGGCTCGGTTGTACCTTGTTATAAATCTGCGGATATTCCATTGACCATTACAGCAACTCAAATTGCGGAGAAAGTAGATACCATTATTATCCTTTCAGGCGATGCTGATTATGTTGATTTGGTAAGACACTTGAAATCAAGAGGAGTACGTGTAGAAATTTGTTCAGTAGAAGAAACGACAGCACAAATTTTAAAAGAAGAAGTAGATCATTATTTTCCTATAACCAAGGAAGATGCATTTATTTTAAAATAAAAAACACTTAAAGACTTGGAATGATTTTGAAAAAAAATCATTCTAAGTCCTTTTCAAAAAACAATTCCATAGAAATATTATCTGCTAATAATTTTCCTTTCCGAGTTAAAATAAAATTATTTCCTTCCTGCTTCATCGTTTTATTTCCCAAAAAAATATCAGCTTGTTTCAGAAAGTGATTCTTAAAATCTACGCCCCATGATTTTATTTTTTCAAAATCACATCCCCACATTGTACGTAACGAAGTCATCACATACTCATTATATTGTTGCTCATCAGAAAGAATTTCTTTTTCAAATGCCAACTCATTTTTTTCCAAAGCTTTCATATACAACGCATTATTAGCAATATTCCATTGCCTACTTTTTCCATTAAATGAATGTGCAGAAGGTCCCGCACCATAATAAGATTTCCCAAACCAATAATTAGAATTATGACGAGCATGCATATTAGGTTTTGCAAAATTGCTAATCTCATAATGGTCATAACCATTCGATTCCATCATCTGCATTAGTACCTCAAATTGATGCGCAGATTTATTTTCATCCACAGGTTGCGCCTTTCCTTTTTTTACAAAATGATCTAGCGCAGTTCCAGGTTCAACCGTCAAACAATAACAAGACAAATGCGGAATTTGAAAATCAAATAATTGTTGAACATTCTGTTCCCATTGCTCATTTGATGTCGTAGGCGAACCATATATCAAATCTACCGTTAAATTATCAAAACCAATTGCTTGAGCATTTTGGATACATCGAGTTGCTTCCGTAACATTGTGCGCTCGATTCATATATTTTAAATCTTCTTCGGAAAAAGATTGCACGCCAATACTAAGACGATTGATTGGAGTACTTTTAAAGACTTTTAATTTTTCCAAAGTAAGGTCATCAGGATTCGCTTCGAGAGTGATTTCTGCATCAGCAGCGACTGTATAGCGTTGATTTATTTTTTCAAAAAAAAGATTTAAATCACGCTCATTCAAAAGTGAAGGAGTTCCACCGCCGAAGTAAATCGTATCGATAGTAGTGTCGGAAAGATAATTTTTTTGCAAGTCTATTTCTTTTAAAATAGCACGAACCATATCATCCTTATACTTTAATGAAGTAGAAAAATGAAAATTGCAATAATGACAAGCCTGCTTGCAAAAAGGGATATGTATATAAATTCCGCTCAAGGTTCAAAATGAATTATAATAGTCCCGAAAAAAACTATGTGTTCTATTTTGTAAAAAAAAAACAAACAAGTTCACTCCAACAACTATTGATTTAAATAATATTTCAAAACACAAAAGTATTAATTTTAACTAAAACATATTTTTGAAAAACTATCGTTTTAAACTTTGATGAAAAAAACATTTAACAACAGTACAAAATCTAATCATAATCATTTCAGAATATTAAGTTCTAAAATGATATTGCTGTTATTAATTGCTGTTATAATAAGTTTTTCAAAAATATCAATAGGGCAAGTTCGCTACGATATAAAATTCCATCCTACCGACAGAGATGAATCCTTCATCAATGATAATTTAGAAATTGCCCCATCGTTTTCTGACTCTTTAGAAATAAGAAATGAACTGTCCAAAGTCATCATACAATTACACGACCGAGCATTTTTAGAAGCATCAATTGATAGTGTCTATCGATTTGAAAATACTTTCCATGCCATCATGCATATTGGTGAAAAATACGAATGGGCAAAATTAGAAAATGGGAATGTCGAAACCGCATTCCTAGAACAAGTCGGTTATCGAGAACGACTCTACCAGAAAAAAGAATTCCGTTATCAGCAAGTCGTCAAATTGCAAAAATCATTATTGACCTACGCCGAAAATAATGGTTATCCATTCGCTGAAGTAGGTTTGAAAAATATAAAAATTCAAGAAGGTAAGATTGCTGCGCAACTTTTTATGAAAAAAAACAAACTGATTACAATTGAAGGAATCAGTATAAAAGGAGATGCAAAAATTTCAAATCGCTATTTAGAAAATTATTTAGGATTCAAAAAAGGTAATTTATACAACCGAAGTAAAATTGAAAAAGTCCGACAACGAATTCAAGAATTAGCTTTTGTACAAGAGGCAAAAAGTTTGACAATTACTTTCAAAGGTGATAAGGCGACGATTAATTTATATTTGAATAAAAAGAAAGCAAGTCGATTTGATTTCTTAGTAGGTGTATTGCCTCGAACCAATGTGAATCCGAATTCAGGCGGGCGAAATTTTCTTATCACAGGAACTTTTAATGCAGATATGCATAATCAATTTGGAGTCGGAGAAAGAATCTTTGCGGAGTTTCAACAGTTGTCTCCCGCGACACAAGAATTAGAATTAGAGTTTGCTTATCCTTATATTTTAAATTTTCCTTTTGGAGTAGATTTCAAATTTGATTTATTTAAAAGAGATTCTAATTACATCCAAATCATATCTGACTTTGGAGTCCAATATCTTTTGGAAGGTGGGAATTATCTAAAAGCATTTTGGAATAATCAAACGACTAATTTATTGACACTCAATGAAACTCAGATTATTGCTTCGCAAAGATTGCCTGCTGAATTAGATATTACGAATTCCGTTTTTGGATTAGAATACAATTTACAAAAATTAGATTACCGTTTTAATCCTCGAAAAGGGTGGGGCGCCTTGCTTCGTGCAGGCGCAGGTTTTAAAAGAATAAAAGAGAACAATACCATTTTGGGATTAGAAACCTCTGATCCTGATTTTAATTTTCAAAGCCTTTACGATTCGTTGACGCTGCGAACTTTTCAATATCAAATGCAAGGGCAAGTTGAAAAATATTTTCCAATCTCCAAAAGGACAACGCTTCAAACACGAATCCGTGCAGGTTGGATTATTTCTCAAGAACCGATTTTTAGAAATGAACAATTTCGAATTGGCGGAAATGCATTGTTACGAGGATTTGATGAAGAGTCAGTTTTTACAACTAACTATGTAATTGGGACATTGGAATATCGACTTTTGATTGGTCAAAATTCTTTTATTTTTATTTTTGGTGATTATGGATATACTGAAGATGTCACAGAGAATACTCGAAATTTTGATAAACCTTTAGGAGTCGGAGGCGGAATGACATTTGAAACTAAAGTAGGTGTCTTTGGTCTTTCATTGGCGATAGGGAGGCAAAATGATAACCCTTTTGATTTTCGAAATATAAAAACACATTTCGGTTATGTAAGTTATTTTTAGAATTGAATCATTGATTTGGTTTTCCAATTATTTCAAAGCATAAAGTACTTTTAATAACTTTGAGTTTATTTTTTTTATATTAAAATAAGAAACTTGTTTCGCTCCAAAATTTCTTCTCACTCTTGTAATTGGTTCAATCATACTTCCTAAAAAGTCAAATCTATTTTTTTGCAACACTACTTTTACATATTCAATAACATGCCAAGTTAAGAATATTCCTGCACCGCTATTCCTCAAATCAGCATCATCACCTGCCATCAAAAAATAAGCAGTTTCCTCATCCCAAATTAAATAAACGACAGAGTGAATTTGATTTTCTTTATCTACTGCAAAGAAAATTTTTCGAGCATTATTATTCGCTAACGCTTCATCATATTTTTTTAAAAAATCAAAAGAGAAAGGCACATCAATGCCTTGTCGATCAAAAGTCTTTTTTTGTACTGCGTAAAATTCTTGGAGTGTTCTGTCAGATGTGATTTCGACAATTTGTTTAGCTTTCGGAATTTTATTGTTACGATAATCGGAATCTATATTGGAATATATTTTCTCCAAATTATCTAATGATTCAAGGACAAAAGTGTAACGAGTAGTTGTTGAAAATCCTGCCCAATGAAAGGGAAGTGAGTTCGTAATTAAAGGATGAAAATATTGTTCGAACAAATCATACTTTGGAAAAAGCTGAATTAACTCTCGCATCAACTTCTGTTGTTGCTTTTTACTTCTAAAATTATTGGTAAAATAAGGACCCCAATATTTTACAAAAAGAGGCATACGAGGCAATCGAAAACCATATTTTTTTCTCACCTGAATTGGCATAGTTGCAGCGACTTCCTTTCCTCTTTTTACCATTAAAATATCCCAACCATTTTTTCCGCAAATAGTATCCAAATACCACGGTTGAGAAAAAATTGGAATTGATTTTTCTTTGGAACAAAATAGCTGATATTCGTTTTTTGAATTATCCATTATTTCAGTTGATGGAGAAATTTTATGATTCTGGAATTGTATTTTCTGATGAGAAAATAAGGTGTCTGTTTTGCCCCAAAACTTTGGCGGACTTTAGCAATAGGTTCAATCATACTTCCTTCAAAATCGAACATCTTTTTTTGTAACACTTCTTTTGCATATTTGATAGCATGCCATGTGATTAGAACACTCGCCCCACTTTTTCTTAAATCAGGATCGTCGCCTGACATGTGCAAGTAAGCAGTATGATTATCCCAAATTAAATATAAGACAGAATGAATTCTATCTTCATCATCTATAGCGAAGAAAATTTTTCGAGCATTATTATTCGCTAACGCTTCATCATATTTTTTTAAAAAATCAAAAGAGAAGGGCATGGTCATTTTTTGTCGACTAAATGTTTTTTCTTGAATTTTATAAAAGTCTAAAAGTGTTTTTTTTTCTGAAATAGAAATGGAATTTTGAGCTTTTGTAATTTTATTGTTACGATAATTAGAGTCGATTTGATTAAATATGTCCGCAGTATTTTGAGTAAGGTCAATCGTGAAAGTATAACGGACAGTTGCTTCAAAATCTTTCCAATAAAATGGAAGCCAGTTTGAAAAAGAAATATTAAGATTTTGTTCAAAAAAATCAAACTGAGGGAACAGTTCAATTAATTGATGCACTAATTTATTTTGATGTTTTTTACTTTTGAATTTAGAAGGAAAATAAGGACCTAAATATTTTGCAGGGTGAGGCATACGAGGAAGCACGAAACCAAATTTTTTGTTTTGCTGAATAGGCATTGTTGCAGCAATCTCATCTCCTTTTTTTATGATTAAAATATCCCAACCATTTTCTCCACATACTGCATCCAAATACCAAGGCTGAGAAAAAATAGGTATCTCTTTTTCTTTTTCACAAAACTGTTGATATATTTCTTTTTTATTCATATTTAGTAAAAAAAACAAAGGTAATATTCTATAACTGTACCGTAAATTTTCAAAGATATTTTTCCCAAAAAATATGACTCGCAAGAGTCACTCTAAATTTTGATAGAGAAAGTCACTCTATTTTTTTTTAATTTTAAAATACAAAAAATAAAAAGCAATTATGAAAATTTTAAAATTAATACTCACACTTATCCTACTTTTCTCACTAGGAAAAAGTTTTACTCAAACTCCTTTCCTAATTCAAGGCGGAGTCATTGATGCACAAACTCAAGAAACATTACCTTTTGTAAATATCACCGATATTGAGAAAAACTCAAAAGGAACGACCACAAACGGAGAAGGTATTTTTCAAATAGAAATTTCAAAATTACCTACAACACTTCGATTCAGTTTTATTGGTTACGAATCGCAAACCTTAGAAATTAAAAACGATAAGACTAGAGAATTTGTTATCGAACTAAAACCTTCGACGGAATCACTTCCTGAGATTTCAGTTAATGCCAAACGAAAAATTGATACTGTTTTTTTTGAACCTTATAGTATTGTAGATTATATTTTTTTTGAAAATAAAATACTTTTATTAGCGCATCGCAATTCGATTGAAAAATATACGCTCATTGCTTTAGATGAAAAAACACAAGAGCCAATTGCAGAATATTCGTTAAAACATCAAAGTCCCAAAGGATTACTTCAGCATTGCACGGGTGAAGCATTTCTGATAACGGAGGCTAATGCACATGAAATATCAATTGATTCTAATGATATTACATTTCCTGAAAGAATACTTTTGGATGATTTTTATTTAATAGATCATCCATGTGTTTTAGCCACCGAAAAATTTTTCTATTTTGGGAGATATTTTTATCAAGGGCAAGCGATGCGATATACCGCTTATACTCGAAATTCTAATCCTGAAAAAGATACAACCCAAGGTGTTATAGATTCCATTGAAAAATATGAATTCCCACTAATCCAACATGAAGATAATATTGTTAGATTAATTGAAGAAGTAGGTTTACAATTACCTTGGTCGGGAGATATTTGGGATAGGAATATTAATGATGGCTTGTTGACCTTAAAGGAAAGCGATTATCATTTAAGAGGGATTATGAAAATATTTTATCCCAAATTAAATGCGCCTATTTTTCAAAAAGGAAATGAGTTTATTGTCTTCAATCACTTTGAATCTGAGTTACAGTTCTTTACTGAAAAAGGAGATTCTTTACATAGTATTCCGATTGATTATCATAAAACTAGAAAATGGAAAAAACAGATTTTCTTCGATAATATTCAACAACGAGCGTACACTACTTTTAATACTCGTTGGGGCGAAGTGATTCAGGAGATAAATATTGAAGACGGAAAAACGAAAGAAGCTTTGACAATTGATTTAGCATTTATCGAAAAAGCTAAAGTGCGAAATGGGTTTCTTTATTTTTTATATAAAGATACTTGGGGTGGTGAACGTAAAAGAATTTTACATCGAATGAAAGTGAATTAAATAAAATAATTAAGGCATAGTAAAGTTATAAATTTGACTCTAAATGATTTTATTTATTTGTAGTGAGTAAGAAGAAGAAGTTGGTAAAATAATAGCCCCACGTTTTAACATGGGGAAAAAAACAAAAATTGAGGAGGCTTTAGCCATACATAAATCCTTGTGTATGGCTAAAGCCCAAAGCTTACTTTTTTGTTCACCGCCTTGAAAGGCGGTGCTATAAATACCAATCTCTTTATCTTTTTACGCAACCATATAAATTTACTATTGAACTATGCTTAAATAAACTCTAACTAAAATTTTTAAAAAGAAGATGCAAGACGAGCGTATTATAGGAAGTTACGAAGGAACAAAAAAAGGTTCTCTCTTAATTGTTTTTGGAGCGATGCATGGTAATGAACCTGCGGGAGTCAAAGCATTAGAGATAATGTTTGACATGCTTAAAAGAGAACCGACGACTAATCCTGATTTTTATTTTTGTGGAAAAATGATCGGATTGATTGGCAACCTCAGAGCTAGAAAAAAAGGACTTCGATATATCAATCGAGATTTGAATCGTCAATGGACAACTGAAAATGTAAAGCGAATTGAGAATAGTAAATTAGAAGATTTGGATGAAGAAGATTTAGAGATAAAAGAACTTTTAGAAATTATCAATTCAGAAATAAATACCTACCAACCTAATGAACTTGTCTTTTTAGATTTGCATACGACAACTGCTTTTGGAGGAATTTTTTCCATTCCGCAAGAGAATGAAGCAAGTGTAAAAATTGCTATTGAATTACACGCACCTGTTATTAGAGGATTATTGGAAGGAGTAAAAGGAACGACGTTACATTATTTTACGAATGAAAATTTTGCTCCTAATACAGTCGCTGTAACTTTTGAATCAGGGCAACACAATGAAGAACTTTCTGTAAGTCGAGCGATTGCTGCATTGACTAATTTTATGCGAACAGTTGGTTGCGTCAAAGAGCAACATGTAGAGAATCGACATGATTCTATTTTAAAAGAATACTCGAAAGGATTACCCAAAATTGCAGAGTTGATTACGATTCATAGTATTCAGTCAGGTGATGATTTTAGGATGGAACCTAATTATAAAAATTTCCAACCTGTAAAGAAAGGAGAACTTTTGGCAGTTGATAAAAATGGAAAAATCCAAGCGGTCGATGATGGTTTGATTTTAATGCCGCTTTATCAAAAGCAGGGTGATGATGGTTTCTTTTTGATAAAGACGTTGGAAGCTTTTTAAAACAGTTTTATATTTAAAATTTAAACACAAAAGCCCTTGATGATTAATCATCAAGGGCTTTTATTTTTTATAAAAAAGAGGAATATAAAGTTTTGTTATTTGTAACCTATTAGTTAATTTCATGGTATCATGTAATCAAATTAGTTTTATTTAAAAATCACTAATTTGATGAACGCTATGAAAACTAACGTTCTTTGAGAGATTCTGTGGTCAGTAAAAACACAGAATTTCTAAAAGAACTCATAATGTATGGTTTTGGTTAGTATATAAATAACCTCTAAAACAAATGAGAACTTACACCCTTTTCCGATGAAGTGCATATCAATTGCACACTTATAAAGGATGGTACAGCAACGAATCTAAAGCTTATGAAACTTGAATTGCCTGAAACACTATTTCAAATCGTTTAAGTATTCGTTGTCTGTGCTATTTCCTTTTTTTCAAATCAGAATTTTCAACATCAACATTTGCAACAATCGCCATACAGATAAAAAAGAAAGATCCAATCTTATCTGTCTCTATCATATCATTTATCAACAATAAACAATCAATAATAATGACCGTCAAAATTGCGGTCATCACCATGTATTTCTTTTTTGTATTTGTAGTGTTATGAAAAACGGTCTCCCCTCGAATCAACATATAAAAACACAATAGCAAAAATATAAACGCACCTAAAAATCCTTGCTCGACTATCAACATCAAATAATAATTATGGATACCCGATTGTTCAGGATTGTCACTCACATAAGTTTCAAAACTTGTTACCGTATAGCCTTTATAAAAACCATAAAAGTTACCAGGACCAAAACCAGTTAGCGGTTCTTTTTGACTCATTTGATAACCTGCTACCCAACGATAAACTCTTTCCATCGTCGAAATATCTTCTCCTTTTGCAGTAGCAGAAAGTAAATTATCAAAACGATTATGCGTTACCGTATTTTTATATTCAGGCGCATAATTCATATAATTACTATTGGTTACCAAATGAATAACTACGCCTAATGCTAAAACGATCGCTAATCCTACGGCAGCTTTCATCAGTCGAAATCGAATAATATAAACTGCCATAATTGCAATCGCAATTCCGACATAAGCAGCACGAGTATAAGATAATTGCACCGCCACTAATCCAATAAAAAGTGCTCCGATCAAAAACCACCATTTCAATGACCACTTCGGATACCATTTTTTTACATACCAAATAAAAGGTAAAAAGAGTGCTACGATACAACCATACATAACATGATTTCTATAAAATGGACCAACGCAATAATTGATTTCTTTAAATGAAAAACCAGTTGCTGAGTGTCGAATCATCACATAAAAAACTGTTGCAAATATCGGAAAGAAGAAAATCCAAAATAGATTTTTAAAATCTTTGCTCGATCTGATAAGTTGTCCTGCCATAAAATAAAAAACAAAGACATACCAGAATTTGGCGAGTAGGAATTTTATAGAAACTAAATAATCATAGGAATGTATAGTCGTAACAAATGTCCATATCAAATGCATGATAACCAATATAGTAATTGGATGTTTATAAAATGCACTATCTATATTTCTGAGATTTTTTATAAAATATAATAAATAGACGAGCATCAATCCTATTATCAATAACTCTGGAGGGAAGTCTGTTCCGATACCTCCAGGCAAAGTCATTTCTATAGAAAAAGGAATAGTAAAAATAGCGAGGTAAAATAATTTCTTAAAATCCACAACTGCCACAAACCCAATCAAGACCACTACAGGCAAAGCCGCAAGGAAATAAAAATCAGTAGCTACCCCAATAAAAATTGAGCATAAAATAACTACTCCAAAAATCATAAACAATTTTTGAGAAATAGTCTCAGTCGATATGCCAAAAAGATTTGCTAACATTACTCCTCATTCATTAATGCTTCCCAATTTACTTCCCTATAATTTTCCAAAATCAAAATACCAATTACACTTAAAATAAAAGTGATCAAAACTGTACTAATCACAATCAATGATCGAAATGGTCTAGATTTTACATAAGGAATATCTGCATTTTCTACAACGTGGATGGTAGGTATATAAGAGTTGTACATTGCTTTTAATTGCTTGTATCGTTCTCGGTCAATACTCAATTGTTCCCGACCTTCTTGATGTTGATCTTCGAGTTCGTTAACCGTTGACATACCACTATTAAAAAGTGAAAGATTCGATTCGAGACTTTCTACTTCTTTTTGTAAACCTTGAACTTGAGCATTTAAATAAATAACAGAGTCACGAGTAGAACTTCCTCCTTGTCTGAAAACTTCTAATTTTGCTTTAGCACCTATGAGTTGACCTCGTTGTTTGGCAACCATTTGTGCCAATAATTCTCCTTGAGTTTCGGTATTAAAAACTTGATATTTTTTTCTAACCTTAGAAAGACTATCGCCTAACACATAAAGCTGTTGAAGTTTTTCCTTCATAGTCGATTCAAAAGAATTTAGTCTTTTTAAATGCCCCTCCTTCATTAAGGATTGAGCAATAATGTCAGTTCTGTAGCGAGCTTCATTGGCGATGGCGGCAGCCATCAAACTATCTTTATCTTCTACGGAAATTTCGATGGCTTCGAATTTCGTTTTTTCGACATTATAAAGTTTCGTGAATTTTTTGACAATCTTATCTTTTGATTTCCGATTAGATCGGTCAATATCGTAATGCTCGTATAGTTTAAATTTTTCTATCAAATACCAAATGACTTCGTTGGAACTTGCAATAGTAAGTATTCGATCATTGTCGGTATCTTCTCCATAATAATCTCTATCTTTTTCCATTTCACCTACAGGGTCAGGCATTCCCAAGTCGGGACTCGCTGCATAAAACGTAGTAGTGGATTGATAGTAATTAGGTAAGAAAAGTGAAATGATTGCTGTACCAATGCCAGCAATCAAACAAAGTCGTATTATAGGTTTTCGCCATTTCAGTAGGGTCGCAATGACGCCTAGTAGATTCTCCTTGTTCTCCATGTAAAGTTTGATTATTTCGCAAAAGTAAACGTTTCAAATGAGAAAGTTTACTTTTTTTGTTTTGTTCGTTTGAGATATAAAACGGTTGAAGTGATACTTAAATATTTTAGCAGAAATTTTAACAAGTTATAGCTTTATACAATTCTAAAATTAATCTAATTGCACATGTCCCAAAAAGTAACTGTATAAAATACTTTGTAAAATCAATGAAGCAAATATCAAAGCGTAACCTAAAATTTTCCGACGAAACGCATGATATAGACCTAATGCTGTAATGACTATCATCGGAATTCCAAATACTAAATATCGTTGAATATGTTTAAAGTATTCCAAATCAAAACAGAACCAAACTAAATTGGTAAATATGAAAATTCCTAAATACTGAACTGCCGATAATTTATTTACCCTAAAAAAATAAGTCAGAATGACTAAGAAAAAAACACTCGAATGAATATATCTATTGATGCCCGTAAAGTGAGTTGAACTATATCCTAATTCTGGATTCCACATCCAAATCGCATTAAAAAAAACAACACTCACCAAACTCATACAAATAAATATGATGGAAAATAACTCATAGTTTTTCACTTGTCTTAAAATATCTTTCTTTCTAAACCAGTCCAATAATAATTTTAATCCAATCAAAGCCGTAAACATTCCAATCCAAAAACTAATATAACTTCCATTCAAATTCCAATAAGGTGTGTTATAGCCAAATGGGAAAACTGGCCAATGAAATGACCTTCCCCAAACTCTGGATTGAACTTCGAAATAAGCGAACCATTTTCCAGTTTGGAAATATTGAAATAAAATAACTGCCGATACTCCAAGTAAGCAAGGCAATAAATAATTTCCTAAAATATTTTTCCAAGTTGTCCAATTTAAAATTTTATCAATAGGCTGACTCATCAAAGTCATACCTACAAACGCAGGAATAAAAAATAGAAAAGTAGCTCGTGTCATCGAAGCTAATAAAACGCCAAAGAAAACATACTTCCAATTTTCATTTATCAATCCATAAAGAATACCTACACAAAAAAGAAAAAAGATACTTTCAGAAAGTGGGACATACATGAAAATCATATAAGGCGATGCCATAAAAAATCCTAGAAGGATTTTATCAGGTTTTAAAAAAGAACATAACCAACTTAAACTGAAAAGAAAGATCAATCCATTTAAAATACTTATTCCTACAAATCCTAAATGAGTAAATCTCCACCAATATGCAAACAATGGAAAAAATCCAACATTGCCCGCATGTTCAGTAGAGTACTCATAACCTTTTTCTTTGATGGAAAAATAAAAACCTGCGTCACCACTTTTAAGTGTGGAACTATCAGGAAGATGTTCTACAAAACCGAAATAGTATAAAATAAAATAAGTAAGAACTGAAAGCAAGCAGTAACCTAAGATTAGCGGGAGATAATATTTTAGTTGATTTGAATTACTCACTTTTATATTAGAATGATATTTGAAATGACTTCAATAAAAAAAGCTGTTGCAAAATTAATATTTACAACAGCTTCTTTATATTTTTTTATAAATATAAATTACACTTCTCCTTCTTCCTCTTCAGGTAATTCGATAGGAGTCAACATTGGCAAACCAATTAAATCTTCCTCTGCTTTGCTGATACTTCCAAATCCCCAAAATCCACCTGATGCTTTGGCAACATGTTTTGCGAATGAAGTATAAGTATTATACATTTTTGCTCCCCATTCAATATCTAATTTTGCAAGAATAGGATTTAATTGAGCAATACGAGAAGAAAGATGCTCCGTTCGTTCCGCAGTATCCTTTGGAATTACTTTTAACCATCTATCCAAACGTGCAGCATAATCCTCTCCAACTTTATCATAGAATTCTTGTAAAGACTCATGACCTGAGAAACCTCTAATTTTAGTGATTTTTTTAGATTGTTCTAATTCATCATCGTCGATAACACCATCCGCTCCTGCAATCAATAAAGTGATTACTGGAATAGCATCTAACAACTCTTGCTTTTCTTCTTCAGGTAATTGATATAAAAAATTCAACATTTTTAATTTTATTTTTCTTTATAAAATAATTTCAAAGGGTGATGTAGAAGATTTTATTTTTGATGAAAAATATCCTACTCCTTTCAGACCGCAAATATAATTTAAAATTTAGCTTGATAAACCTTAAATTCGATTTTTTTATAAATAGACTTGTTATCTTTTATAAATACTTTTTTGGAAAAATCTTTTTCTGCTATTTTTCCTAAAAAAAATCACTCGTCAAAATTATCAACATATTTATATCCAAGTACTTATTTAAAAAATAAAACATGTCAAAGAAAGACTATTTTCAAGATCACATGCCAGGGAATGTTTGTTTCGGTTGTGGAAGAAGTAATCACGATGGATTAAAAATCAGTAGCTATTGGGAAGGCGATGAATCAGTTTGTATTTGGGAATCCCAAGAAAAATATCAAGGTTGGAAAGGAATATTAAATGGAGGAATTTTAGCAACCTTAATTGATTGTCATACCATGTGTACAGCGATGGCTGCAGTTTATAAAGCAGAAAATAGAAAGCTAGATAGTCAACCAATTTATCGCTATGCGACTGGAACGATTGCAGTAAAATATTTGAAACCAACATCAAATTTAAAACCAATCGAACTTAGAGCAACAGTCACAGAAATCAAAGGCAGAAAAGTAGTACTCAACTGCATCGCAAAATCAGATGGAGAAATTACCGCAGAAGCAGAAGTGATTGCTATCCGAGTTTTTGATAGTAGTAAAGATGAGGCAAGTGTATTTCAAGGGTAGAAGATTGTTATTGGCAAAAGATAAAATAATATAGTACTATTTCCTAAGTTATTCGAGCGGGATTGGAATGTCAAAAATGGAGGGTTGCGGGTGCCAGCATGGAGGGCGATCATTTTTTTGACAAGAATTTTAGCGAAGCGTTACTTTTTTTCGAATGAAAAAGTAAGTCGCCGAAGGCAAATGCATCTATGAAAACTTAGTTGGAAATTAAGTGATAATTAAATTCGAAAAAAACATTCTACTCCTATTATAAAGTATACCAATACGCCCAAGCAATCAAAACAAACTGCAAAGGCAACCTCAACCAAAGTAACCACATCGGTATTTTTATCCCTGCACCTTTGGAAGTCAACATATAAATATTAGCAGGGAAAACCGCAATCAATAATAAAATAATTCCCCAAGCTGCCATAGATTGAGTAGTAGGTATCAAGACTCCTATACCTCCTGCTATCTCAGCAATTCCAGCAATTACATTGATAGGTTTTTTCCAAGGCTGTAAAATAGGTGGAGTGATTTTATAAAAAAACCGTGCTTTTTTAAAATGACTATACCCTGCATAAATATAAAAGAATGCCATCGGGAATAATAAAAATTGTTTGATTGTTATATTTGAAATCTGTTCCATTGCTAAAAATAGCTTAAATTGAGTTAACTTTTCTCTCCCAAAAGAATAAAGTTCCAACCAACCAAGTTTTAAATAAAGATTGTCGAAGAATAAATACTTAAAGATTTATTATGAAAAAAATATTTTTACTTTTTCTTTTTGCAATAAGCGCAAGTTTTATTTTTGCTCAAGATGATGAAGCGGATAAAGGATTGATGTATGAAGATCATGTATACGTGGATTATATTCGTTCTGTAAAGTTTCATATTCCAGGGATAGTGGTGAGCCAACCAATGGTTAATTTAGGAAGTGGTGCATTGACTTTTTCATTTGATGATATGCAAGGTGATGTTAAAAATTATAGCTATTCTCTAGTACATTGTAATGCCGATTGGATACCTTCCGAACTTTCCGAAATGGAGTATATGGACGGCTTTAATGAGGAACGAATTGAGTATGCAGAATACTCATTTAATACGTTGACGAATTTTACTCATTATAGAGTGACGATTCCTAACGAGGATTTTCGATTTACTAAATCAGGAAATTATTTACTCAAAGTATATGATGATGAAGATGATAAATTTTTAGTCGTCACTAAAAGATTTATGGTTGTTGAACCTCGATTTATAGTACGAGCGCAAACAGTTCCTACTTCGATGGTGAGTAAAGGTAGAACACATCAAGAGGTTAATTTTGTAGTGGAACACAAAGGAATTCGAGTCAACAGTCCTCGCCAAGAAATCAATGTTGTCTTAATGCAAAATGGTCGTTGGGACAATGCCTTGAAAAATATCAAACCTCAATTCATAAAAGGAGATCAATTGATTTATGATTTTTTAGATAAAATAACTTTCCCTGCGGGTAAGGAATTTCGATATTTTGATATGCGAACTTTGAGGTATCGAGCAGACAAAGTGAAGTCCATCGAAAGGTATGATGATGGTTATGATGTGACTTTATATATGGATAAAATGAGAGGCTACTCTGTCTATTATAATTTGCGAGACATTAATGGAGGCTACGTAATTGGAAATGTTGATGACAATGATGGGGTGAATGTTTCATTTTCGGAAAATGATGGAGTGGATGTTCGACTGGCAAAAATTGATTTGCTCCGAAGACAAATGATTGAAAATGAAGAGTCAAATAATCTCGAAAGTGATTATGCAAATGTATTGTTTTCTTTAGAAATGAATGAGCCGATTTATGATAAAGATGTTTATATTTTTGGAGCAATGACAGATTGGAAAATCAAAGAAGAATTTAAAATGACTTACCAAAATGTGGTCAATGCTTATGTAGCTGATATATTTTTAAAACAAGGCTTTTACAATTATATGTATGCAACTGTTCCAAAAAGAGGAGAGAAAATTCCTGACTTAGGTGAGCTAGAAGGCAACTGGTATGAGACTGAAAATCAATATACAGTTTTGGTTTACTATCGTCCTTTTGGTGAGAGATATGATAGATTGGTTGCGGGGTATTCTTTTAATTCGGATAGAAGATGAGATTTGAAAAAGGGAAAAAGGGAAGACGGATTTGAGAAGTATGAAGTTTGACGAATCAACTTGTTACTTACTTCGTAAGTGTATTGTTTTTAAATAAATAAAAAAAACTTACGAAGTAAGTTCTAAAGAGAGAAGCTAAACAAATTAGTTCGTCAAACTTCATACTTCTCAAATCCGTCTTCCCTTTTTCAAATCTCTTCTCCAAACCAACTAGCATACATGACATAATTATTTGCAATTCTTCCAATATAATGTTGAAAAGTTTCAGGAGTCAACGCTTTTATTTTTTTAGCAGGAACACCTGCGTAAATATGACCTGATTCCAAATGTGCTTTTTCCAAAACAACAGCACCCGCCGCAATCAAAACATTAGATTCTACAACTGCTTCATCCATCACGATAGCGCCCATTCCTACCAAAACATTATCAGCAATTTGGCAACCATGAACGATAGCATTATGTCCTATCGAAACATTATTTCCAATAATCGTTTTTGTCTTTTGGTAAGTACAATGAATCACCGCACCATCTTGAATATTAACTTTGTTGCCTACTCTAATACTATTGACATCGCCTCGAACAACTGCATTAAACCAGATACTACAATCATCGCCCGTTACAACATCACCTACGATAGTTGCATTCTCTGCGATAAAGTTATTTTCTCCAAAAACAGGGGAGATTCCTTTTACAGGTTTTATAAGTGCCATAATAATTTTTCTAAGAACATTAATTGTTATTATAAAAAAAGCTAATTTAGTTTTTATTTTTTAAAATATATTTAAGCAAGCTATGCAAGATTTTCAAAAAGAGATAAATAAAATTTTAGCTAAGGCTCAAGACTTTGAGCGTATCCAAAAGTATTTAAAATCTTTAAACCAACAATTAACCAAAGGTTATAAAGAATTAAATAAGTTGGAAAAAATAATGGAGAAACATGGTGACGATGTAAATAATTTAGAGAGACTAAGTCTCAAAGGATTATTTCATAAAGTATTAGGAAGTAAAAAGGAACAGTTGGATAAAGAGCGACAAGAGTATCTACAAGCTGCACTAAAAAGAAACGAGCATAAAAAATCACTCGAACTTTTAGAATATGAAAAAGGAGTGTTAGGTGAAAAATTTGAAAAGCTTAAAGACATCCCCGCTCAAGCAGAAATTTTAATTAAAAAAAGAGAAAATGTTTTGATTAAAAGTGGGACTCCTGTAGGAATGCGAATCCTAACTATCTCAAAACAAATAGATGAAAGTCGTCGAATGAAAAGAGAAATCAAGGAAGCACTCGACGCTGGAAATGAGGCAATACTTATGTTGAAAGAAATGGAAGGCTATTTGAGAAATGCTCGAAATTGGGGAAATTGGGATATGATGGGCGGTAGAGGAATGACGACTTATGTCAAACATTCTAATATCGATCGAGCTCGTGCAAGGTTACATAAAGCGCAACATTTGTTGAATCGTTTTGAAGAAGAATTGAGAGATGTTTATAATCCTCGACAATTGGATCTTTCTTTGAATTTGGATTCCTTTACCCGTTTTATCGACATCTTTTTTGATAACTTAATTTCGGATTGGATAGTGCAACAGCGTATCAGAAATGCTTTGTCGAATGTCGTAGCAGTTAGTGATAGAGCGAGTCGATTGATGGGTACATTAAAAATGGATGCCTCGGAATTGGTGGTAAAGGTGAAGCAGTTAGAAAAAGAAAAAAAGCAATTGGTTATGAATTTTAAAGGATGACAATCTAATTTGACTAGATTTTTTTAACGAAACAATAACTTAAAATAGGTTGTCGAAGCATCCAATTGGAATATTTTTCGTTGTAAAAAGTATAGATGATTAATTAATTTTTTTTCTAAGAATCACAAATTTGAATTTACTATGAAATGGTTATTAACAACGCTTACGCTTTTATTTTTTACATTTTCCAATCCTTTATTTTCTCAGACGCTAACTACTTATTTCGAAAAAAAGGAAATAGAACCTAAAGCATCTCCCGATGGTTTTTTCTTTAATGTAGAAAAAAATGGAAAAGGTGCTAAAGCAAAAAAAGGAGATTACGTAAAAATAAGTTACAAAGGAATATTGATTGATGGAACTGAATTCGATGCTTCAGAAAATGAACCTTTTGTTTTTAGAGTAGGTTATCGACAGGTGATTCTGGGTTGGGATTTAGGCGTTCAAGAATTTCAAAAGGGTGGAAAAGGTCAACTATATATTCCTTCCAAATTAGGTTATGGCAAAAAAGGAATTGCTGATATGGTTCCTGCGAATGCGGATTTGGTTTATGAAATTGAATTGTTAGACATCATGGATTCTAAACAATACAATACATATATGAAAGAAGTAGAGGCGAAAGAAAAAAGAAAGTATGAAGAACATGTGAAAACACAATTTGCTACAGATAAAAAAACCATCCAAAAATATGCACTTGAAAATAAATTAAAAACAAAACGAATGCCATCAGGTGTAAGTTATGTTTTAAAGAAAAAGGGAAAAGGCGAAACAGCGAAAGCTGGTGATGTGATTGAAGTGCATTATGAAGGTCAATTGACTAACGGAGATATTTTCGATTCTAATTTTGATAAAGAACCATTTAAGTTTGTTTTAGGAAAAGGGAAAACAATTCAAGGTTGGGAAGATGCTTTGAAAAATTTTAAAAAAGGAAGTGAAGGTTGGTTATTGATTCCATCCAAATTAGCTTATGGTCCTCGCTCAATTAGAGAAGGAAAAATAAATATTCCTGAAAATTCTGTTTTGATTTTTAAAATCAAAATGGTTACTATCAATGGGAGGAAGAAGTGATTTTTTTCGGTAGACGGTTAACGGTTGCTTTACTTGACGGCAAACGGTTATCCGTCTACCGTCAAGCAAAGCGACCGTCAACCGTCTACCGCTTAAGAAACAAATTTATCATTTGAAAACTGAACACCCATTCCGTCAGGAATGAAAGATGCTTTGAGTTGTACGAAATTAAACATCGATCCACCCATACTCAGAGAGGCCAATCCAATATTGATATCTGTAAAAAAAATAACGAGTACGATTCGTTCATCGAGAATACAAGTACCATGAATGAAATTCTCTTCATGGATTTCAGTCATTCGATAATCTGAAATTTTACAATTCTCATCAACAAATTTTTTACCTATAGCTTTTAGAGAAGTGATCAACAAGTCATTCATAGAAGGTTCTCCACGTTCATAAAATGAAGTGCGTTCTGCAAAATTTTGAAAAAAGAAATCGAAAGTTTTGCTAAACTCCTCGGAGTAACTTAGCATTTGTTTTAAGGTTTGAAATGGCTGTGTAGTCATTGGTATAAACTCTAAACCTCAGCAGGACGTACCGTCTCCCTGATAAGTATGAGTAGGTTTTGTTGTTTCTCAAAAATTGTATGTTCGATAAACTTCAGAGTATGAAGTTTTTAAAAAACCTAATAATGAAAAAGAGAAACGATACTTCTCTTGGTGATAGGTTTAGGCTTTTTATATTTTTATTGTAACTATTTAGAAGCGAGAATAGGGAACAGAAATTAGAGACTTAAAAGCGAATATCACTATTGTAAGGATTCTCTTTTCTCTCAAAAAAATGGTCTCTTCTCTCTCTTTTGAATAACTACTTAAATCTCTTATCTATTTTCTCCTTCTAGGAATCAAAGTTGTTGGATAAGCTACTACACTTTCATGACCATCTTTGCTAACAGCAACCACTCCAAATAAATAATTATCAATCACGACATTTTTCAAAATATGCTCAGTTTCCTTTCCTACAAATTTTGAATATTGCCATTGTGGAGAAGTCGTATCTCTCCAGTAAATTTTATAACCTGCCAAATCTTTATCCTTCACCTCATTCCATCTCAACGTAGTCGAAGGTTGCACCGCTCCACCAATCATAACTTGCTCAGGAGCAGGAGGTGCCCAAGCGATACCTGCTAAAGCAATTGCATTTACAGCAGTTAATTTAGAAGCATATTCAAAGTTGACATGTTCGATAACATCGCCATAAGCGATACCATCTTCCGTTCTAATATCTTGATGTTGTTGCGTATAATTTTCATGCGTTTCCATAATTCGGATACCTGCAAAACCTTCGTCATTAAATGGACGATGATGTCCACCTCTTCCAAATCTATCCAATCGATAAATCATAGTTGGATTCATCATTGGCATATAAGTCGTTGTCATTCGATGAACATATCGAGCGAGTTGTCGAGAAGGTCCATCGACTTCGCCACCATAGAACCGATGCCAAATTCTTTTTTGTTCATCCAAATTTACAGGAGTTGGTTCAGAGAAAATTCGGAAAGAACGATTGTCAATTACGCCATCAATACCTTTGATATTTCCAATCATATCATTATTCAAAATTCCAATGATATTCCATTTTTCTTCTTTCGCAACTTTAGCCATATGCTTCCCTCCGAACAGACCTTGCTCTTCTCCCGACAGTCCCGTATATACAATGTTATGTTTGAATTTATATTTAGTCAACATGCGAGCAGCTTCGATAGTACCAGCCATTCCAGAAGCATTATCGTTAGCACCAGGTGAATCATCTTTTCCATTTAATGGGTCAGAAATTCGAGAATCAATATCACCCGACATGATGATATAACTATTAGGATAATCTGTACCTCGTTGGACAGCGACTACATTGATGACCCAAGTATCTTTATCGAATCTTCGATTGCCTTCGGCAGGCACTAAAGATTTTTGGTAAAATACTTCGAGGCAATTTCCGCAGTCGCGAGATATTTTTTCAAATTCAGATTTTATCCATCTACGTGCTGCACCAATTCCTCTAGTTTGAGAAACAGTATCAGAAAGCGTATGACGAGTTCCAAAATCAGCTAGCGTTCTTATATCTTTTTCGATACGCTCCGCCGAAGAACTTTCGATGATGTCGTAAATTCTAGCATCAGTTTGCGAAGTAAGTAGGAGAGGCAGACTTAAAAAAAATAAAGTCATGCTCAGTAGATAAGTTAAGTTGTTTCTCATATTTTGAATTTCTAAATTATCCTTGTTTTCTAAATTCGAATGAATTTAAGAAAAATACTTATGAGAGTTAAATTTTTCCTTCCTATTTTTACACTTAAGTTTTAGGCGGAATTATTTAAAAATAATTTTTATCCGCCACACACAAATATTTAAATATGTTTAAAGGAATAAAGAATAAATTTTTAAAAGCAAAAAAAACTGCGGACGGAATTAAAAAATGGATGGGAATGGTAGCTGCCATTAGACCTGTACATAACTTCGATAAAAATAAACTTCCGTCAGCACCTGATTATAACTTAATGGATAATTGGGCAGCACATCCGAGTTTTAAAAACAATGCTCTTTCCGTTCCCGAAGGAATTGAACCTGCTGTAGAAAGTGATTTGAAGGCAGATGTTTTTTTTATTCATCCCACTACTTTTTTTAATAAATATTATTGGAATGCACCAATCGAACATCCTGTTCCAAGTGAATTGGTGGATGCTACAATTTTGCCAGGACAAGCATCGGTATTTAATTCCTGTTGTCAAGTTTATGCACCTCGATATCGGCAAGCGACTTTTTATTCTTTTATTGATGGATGGAAAAATGCTCAGTATGCATTAGAGTTAGCTTATCAAGATGTCGCTGACGCTTTTGATTTTTTTATAAAAAATAGAGATAACAGTCGTCCGTTTTTTATAGGAAGTCATAGTCAAGGAACTGTACATGCTGTTCGATTATTAGAAGAGAAAATTGATAAGACGAAGTTGTTTGAAAAATTCGTAGCAGCTTATGCTATCGGTTTTCAATTTCCAAAAATAAAATTTGAAAAGGATTTTAAAAATATCAAACCTTGTGAAAGTCCAACTGATGTAGGTTGTGTAATTGCTTACGATTGTTATGTGGAAGGTGCTAATCCAATTAGTAAATTAGATAGATGTGAACATTTCTTTTCTAATGATGATGGCAAATGGAAATGGCAAAAAAGAACAAAATATCAACCACTTTGTACGAATCCACTTTCATGGAAATCTAACTTTGAAACGGTTTCTGAAAAAGAAAATAAAGGTGCTGTTCATACTCTATTAAATGTCGCAGGAGGTTTTAGAATGGAAGATGCAACTGGCGAAGAAAAAATGGGTGTAGAGTCAAAAGGAATTTCCAAACCTCATTTGCATGAAGTTTCAGCACGCTGTGGAGAGGATGGTTTTCTTTATATTTCGAAACCTAAAAATCGAGTTTTTAGATTGAATCTTTTACCAAAAGGAAATTATCATGTACATGACTATTCTTTGTTTTATATGAATTTGCGAGAAAATGTAAAGGAGCGATTGGATGTGTTTTTGAAAAATAAAATGTAGAATATTTTAATTTAAAAAATAAATTTTCAAGTTATTCAGTTAATAGAAACCAAGAATAATTAAAACTTAAAAATATGTCAACAACACAAAAACTGATTTTCCCACTTACACTTTGTTTATTACTTTTTTCAAATTGTAAAAAAGAAGAAACGCCATCAGGCGGTTCAGATGATATCAAAGGCTTTTCACTTTTATCAGATATTTCAGGGCATTGGGTAGGAAGTAATGAAACAGCTTTCGGATTTTTCGATTGGTTTGCTTTTGACTATCGCCCGATTTCTGCATCGCATGTTCATTCCATTTATGAAGGAGCAACGAATCAAAATATCATCACTTCATTTTTTGTAGCTGACTTTGAAGGTAAGCAACAAGTCATGGCTCGGAACGGAGGTTGGTTAGGCAATCAATATAGAGCGACTTATTTTGTATTAGATGAAGCGGATGTGACTGCCGATTCTAAATACTATCGTTTGGTAGATGCAGTAGGTCGAGAGGATAGAGCTTTTTTGGAATTACGATTTGAAAATGACACTTTATATTTTGATGCTTATAAAGATAATAGTGGGCAGTTGGGTGACCCGATTCATCACATGGGATTTAAAGGGACGAATTATAATCCTTCTTTCGATGCAGCTGCGACTCAGCAATTTAATTTTCCTCAAGAAGTTTCGGAAGTAGATTTGAATGATAAATTTGTCAATTTGATTGATGATGATTCTGCTTTATTTTTAGAAGAGAGTCAAGATCCTTTTCCTAGAAGTATGCATGGACATTTGAGTGA
>JALZVK010000053.1 GCA_023301005.1 Saprospiraceae bacterium
TGATATTGATTTTTAAAATCAAAAATGCTAATAATAATTCTATCATTAGCAAACTCATATTTACCATTAAAATTGACACCTATACCTGTATGGATATACTCAAGAGTTCCATCCTTTTTAAATACTAAAGTGTCAGCATGAATTTCATTTTTTGGAATAACAAAAATGTTATCGAGCAAATTACTTTTATTAGTTTTAGTTTTTTCATCACTTTTATTTGTTGAACAACCAACCAATAAAATTAAAGATAGGAGGATTTGATATTTCATTTGTTATTGCTTGATGATATCAATTAACCAACTCATGTTACTCAAACTTAATCTTCCACCTTTAACATTTTAGATGCGTTGTGGAGTATTGGAAGTTCTATAAAGTAAAATAAATATCACTCCAAACAACATAAAATACAGACTTGGAAAGTATGCTGAATAATAATATCCTTTTGTGATTTCGATAAGATAAGCTCCCCAATTATTGATGTCGAATTCGCTTCTTTTACTAATGTTCATTATTCCTAAAACAAGAAAATATAGATAAGTAGATATTATTATCATGGAAAAAAATCTACTAAATAATACAACTGATCTTGTCAATATATTTTTTCTAAAAAGACTGATAATCGCAATCATTAGACTCCCGATTAAAAAAACAGGGAGAATATAAAACAAGATCGTTGCTATGATTTTATTAAAATCCATTCTTGATTTTATTTATTTTGTATTCCTAAAAATCATAAATAACCTGCACATCAACCGCCGACCTCACATTTCCATCAATAAAACTATTCCCACTTCCAAAACCATCTTCATTCACCAACTTCCCATCAGCAAATAAATTTCCACCCTGCAAAAAAGTACGTTCATATCTAGCCTCGATAGTCCAATTCCGATGAGGACGATATCTTAAGTTATAATAAAAACGAGTCCCTTTACCTGAGTAAGCAGGAATCGAAAAAGTGTATAACAAATCATTTTCATAAGCAAAAATTCGAGCGTTAAAATCATCCGCATCAAATATCGCAAATCGAGTAGTAAACGAAATCGGATATTGCTTGGATTTAAAAATAACATCTTGATAAAGCAAATAACCTTTGTTCAACGGTTCCACTTCATTACTATGAAATGACCACTCCGCACGAGTCCTCAATGAAATCGAACTATTGATTTGATTCGAAATATGAATACGGAATTGAGTGCGTTGATGATTGGTTAGGAAGTCAATCGGAGTTTCATTATTAGGAGCGTTCCGCTCTTTTATTTCACTTCTAAATTGGACGTAAGCTTCCATTCTTCGCTTCCGCTTATAAGTCAATCGAGTAAAATATTCTACACCTTTGGAAGGCGCATCTACATTAAATCGTAACCACGGATGTTTCCAATTATCAAAATAAAATCTCCAATTCCAATTTTTATTAAAGTCTAATTGCAATCCTAAATACAATCCATTTTCATTCGAGCCTTGCGTACTTTCTGCAAACGGACGACTATTCAACGCATGAAAATCAGCAGGTAATTTTCGATGCATAATCGTCATACTCACTTTTCTATCTAACCCAACATATAGACCATTGACCGTTGCAATACTTCCATTATCACTCATGGCAGTCTCTCCAAAGAACTTAAAATTCTGTATCAAAAAACTATAGTCCGTACTGAGATTCAATAGTTGGTCTCCACGAAATGTAAAACGATTATAAGGTTGATTACTTTTGTTGAGAGGTTTGTCGAGTTGATGATAAATGGAATTTAAAGCAAGATGCCAAGAGTCTTTTTTGTATTTGATTTTTGCGCCAGTTTGCAAAAGTTTAATTTGCTTTTCATCAAAGATTTCATTTTGGGTAGAGTGAAAACCTGATGTTTGTAAAGAGCTTGTTAGAATTTCAAATTCTTGAAAATCAATACTGGTAGAATCATTTTCAAAAACATTTCCATCTACTCGTTTATAAGAACCAAATGCGGTAACTTCTAAATTGTCATTAATACCAATCGTCGCACCTCCACCTCTAAAAAACAAAGCTTCATTCAAGGAAGAAAATTGTTGCAACACTCTACGTTGTCGATCAATATTTAAAACGTCAGCACCTTTACCACTCGCAAATCCGGAGTAAGCAATCAACCCTTGTCCCAAACTCACCGAGTAGTCGCCAATCGCTAAACTCTTCAACCGACTTGAATAATCTTTTAGAAAAATATGCGCCGAGTAAAAATCAAATCCATGCGAGTTGCTTCCTCTAAAAAAACTTTCGCCATCATCTTTCTCCGCAGTAATTCCATAGCTGAATTTATTTTCAAATCGTCCTCTCATTCGCATGAGTAATTTGTCAGGCGAACCTTCGTAAGCGGGAGCGTCATTTCCATCTTGAGTGATATAACCTTTTTCTAGTTCAAGAGGTCGCACCCATTTCATTTGTAAGGAACGATTACTTTCTTTAAACATCGAACCTATAGATTTTTGATAGTCATCCTGACCGCTTACTTTTACAAATGGCGTAATCACTTGTATTGTTTTTAAATCAAAACCAGGAATTGCTTGCAATTCATAAATAGAAATGAGTTCGCCCACCTTTTTTTTATAGATAAAAAATTCTTGGATTTGATAAGGCGTTAAAAGAAAAATATCTTCTAAGTCGGTAACCGTCGCCTTATTTAAATTCAATGGACTTCGAGCGAATGCTTGAAGCGACTCATAAACAAAAAATAAATTACTGACATCAAGTTCTTCATTTCCTTGTAGAATATCTTCAATGACATTGATGTCGATGTCAGGGTATTTATCATTTTTTTGAGCTATTGCAGTTGATGACAATAGCAGTAATAAAATTCC
>JALZVK010000054.1 GCA_023301005.1 Saprospiraceae bacterium
GAACATTCGAACATTCGAACATTCGAACATTCGAATTTAGAAGTTTTTGACGAGTTGTGCGGATAACGATTTAACTTTATTTTTGAAAAGGGAAATAGGGAAGACGGATTTGAGAAGTAAGAAGTTTGACGAATCAACTTATGACTTACTTCGTAAGTGTATTGTTTTTAAATAAATAAAAAAACTTACGCAGTAAGTCATAAAGAGAAGTTATACAAATTAGCTCGTCAAACTTCATACTTCTCAAATCCGTCTTCCCTTAGCGCAGCGTTCCCTTTTTTCCATCCCTTCCTTCATTCCCAAAATGAAAGCCGCTCCTAACTCGTAGTCAGAAACGGCTTAAAACAACACCCTTTTTCTTAGGTAGTTATTTCGTAATAATTATTTTTTCAAAAAATCTTTCTGTCTCACTTTCGATAGACAAAAAGAAAATTCCATTTAAGTCTTTAACATCGAGAATGATTTGATCTAAATCTGTTTCAGTTTTTAAAATTACTCTTCCCATCAAATCAGTTAATTGTATTGACGCAGGTGTAATCGCCTTTCTTTTGATATTTAAAATTTCATTGGTTGGATTTGGAAAAACTTTAATCGCATTTCTTTTTTCTAAATCATCCACATCTGTAGAAATATTATCACATACAATCGTAAAAGTCATCGGGTCTAAAACTTCAACCGTTTCAGTAATTACATCTCCATCGCAAGTATAAGATATTTCGTACGTACCTTTGAATACTCTACTCTCTCCTACTCCATTATTATTGGATACCACAATCTCATCAGTCCACCATTGGTTAAAAATCAAATCAATATATGCAGTAGCAGCTTCCGTCAGCGTCCAATCCATATTATAAAGGTTACTTCCTTCATTCATATAAGTTGCTCCATCCCAAAAACTCCAAAATAAAAATCCATCCATACTTTCATGGCTGAATGTTGCTGTCAAAAAATCTACTAAATAATCAGCAGCTAATTCGTCATCTATTGATGTAGGCAAATCGAACTCTGTTATTTTCGCTTTTAATCCAAATGAATTATAAAAATCATCATAAGTATCTAGCACTTCGTAAATGCTATTGGGAAAGCCACCAACATGAGCTTGAAATCCTATTCCATCGATAGGTGCATTAGCATCAACAATCTCTTGAGTGAATTGTTTAAGTTGATCATAAGGTACATTCCCTGGAGTGTTTCCCTGCGAAATAGTTACAAAGTCATTTAACCATAATCCGATATTAGGATCTACATCTTTTGCTTTTTGAAAAATTTCTCCATACAATTCTCTTCCTGTTGTGTAATTAGGATCTGATTGAAAAGTATTTGCTAAAGTAGTATTGGTAATAATCTCATTGATCACATCCCATTCTGCAATATTGCCTGCTATCCCTGGGTAAGTTAAAATTTCTTCAATATGTGTATTGATCCGATTTTGTATATATGGAATATTGGTCAGGTTGGCATTTATATCGGAAGGTAAATTGTTCTCGCCAGGCCAAACTAAATTATGACCTCTTATTTCCACGTCATTATCTCGCAACCATTGTACGGCATTTACTAATTCTGTTTTGTTGACAAACCATTCATCTTCCCATGCTGGCCATTTCATATCATTTTCAAAAACGACCCAATTGAAACCATGTCCTTCGCCATCGAGGTTGATTATTTTATTTTCATAAATATCATTCTGTGCATTATTACCAGCTATTCGATTGGCAGTAATTGCTGACCCAAAAGCAAACTCATGTCGAGTCATTTTGACATCAATAGCTGCATCAGCTACAGGATCTCCTGAAGAGTTATTGACTTGAATGGTTAAGTTTGCTTTTCTTAATTGATCAATTTGGTCAGCAGCTGTAGCTCTCCAAGGTGCATCAGGTTCCCAACCGCCGTAGAATTCATTGTTGATTTCATTAGGCAATTGGTCTAATGTAATTGTATTGTTATAATTCAATGCAGTGAAACCTCCTATCTCAATAGTTTGATCTTCAAATGCTAAATGAAATCCCCAAACCAAAGTATTAATTGCATAATTATCACTCGACTCAAAAGGAATTAAATATTGATTCCACTCTTCACTTATCGGTAAAGTGAAAATAATTTCTTTATTAAAAGTAGTCACATGCTCTGCTATGACATTTACTTTTCCTACACCTCCGATAGAGCGAATATTAAAAACTAATAACATCTTATCGCCTGTTTGAATCGCTTCTTTGTTTCTAATATTCCAACCTGCATTCCAAGCATTTGCTCCTTGAGATATATTGTGAACTACTTTTTTAGAAAAATCTTGATCAGTTACATCTTGAACTGATGCTGATGATCCGTAGGAAGTTGCTCCATTCATTATCGCATCTTCATTATCAAAAAACACCCAATCTCCCGCTGGCAGATTGTTTCCATTTTGCAATGATAATTGTAACGCACTATGATAAGCGTCTTGTGCATATATGTAAAATGAAAGTAAAAGAGAGAGAGAAAGTAAAATTGATTTTTTCATTGAATTCATAAATTTAAAGTTACTATTCAGCTTCGCTGAATTTTACAAAGTAATAAAACCAAATTCTGAT
>JALZVK010000055.1 GCA_023301005.1 Saprospiraceae bacterium
TGAGTCCGTACCAAAGGGTATGCACTAATTTTTTTATTTCCTCATATTAAAAAATAATCTCTTCAATCGGGTAGACTATTTAATTCCTACTCCCTAAAAGAAAAAAATTCGTAAAAATCCGTCGCATCCGTGGCATCCGTGTTCTATCATTTCTGTTTAGTCCATAGATATTCGACCAACTCATCTCTCATCATTCATAACTCATCACTATTTTTTTTTATATTTACCACATGAAAATTCTTAATAAAATCCTCTCGGAAAATAATAACAAAGGACAAATCATTGGAGCTGTAATTGGCTCCTTTTTAGGTTTGCTATTATTATTATTGTCTATCCAGTTTTATATGGATTTAAAAACAATGACTGAGGGCGGAGGTTCCGACGCTGACCAATTTGTTATCATTAATAAAAAGGTGACACTATTTAATACATTGGGAGTGAGTGCTGCATTTAGTCCTGAAGAAATTGATAGTTTGAAGCTCCAACCGTTTATCAAAAAAGTTGGAAATTTTACACCTAATAATTTTAAGGTAAGTGCGAGTAGTTCAAGTTTAGGTTTTTATACGGAACTATTTTTTGAAAGTGTGCCAGATGAATTTATTGATGTAGATGATTCTAGATTTTCATGGTCGCCCGGTCAACAAGAACTTCCTATTATTCTTTCTAAAGATTATCTCGCTTTGTATAATTTTGGATTTGCTCCAAGTCAAGGTTTACCTCAATTTACCGCAGGTACGATTCAAAAAGTTTCTTTAGATATTACAGTTAGGGGAAATGGTCAACGGAAAGTTTATCAAGGAAAGATTGTAGGCTTTAGTCAGCGTATCAATTCGGTTATTGTACCCGAGAGTTTTATGAAGCATACCAATAATTATTTTAAAGGTACTCAATCAAAAGGTTCTTCGAGATTGATTGTCTTGGCAGACAATCCTTATTCTGATGAATTTAAAAATTATCTAAATTCGAGAGGTTACGAATTGAGTTCGGGACGATTGATAGGTGGCGAAGTGGCAACGATGATTAAGAGTCTGATTGCTGCTGTGGCGGTGATTGGTTTTTTGATTGTCTTTCTTTCTGTTTTGATTTTTGTTTTAAATTTTCAATTGATGGTTTCTAAGTCAAGTCGTGATATTGGGTTGATGATGCAGTTGGGTTATAAGCAAAATCAGATTGGAGATATTTTAAAGAAACACCTCATGAAACTCTTTGGAGTTGTGATGATATTGACTGTAATATTTTTTGTTATCGTTCGTTTTTTTATGACAAAATGGTATACTGAACAAGGTTTTGATTTGGGTTATGCGAACTCTGTTGTATTTGTAGCAGCATTGTTATTTGCGGGTTTATTTTTGTTGATTAATTTTAATAATATAAAAAAGAGTATTCGGAATCTGAGTACTTGATAGTTAATTATGCTATTATTCTATTTACAAAATTCCACCCCCAGCCCCGGCAAGCGGGGGAGAATTTGTACAAAATTGAAAGATCCTCTTAAAAAAATTAGCAGAATGTTTTCCCCCGCTCTAGGTTAGCTTTTAAAAAAAAAGCAAAGCAAAAAAGGTTAGGGGATGGAATTTCGTACATTGAATGAACTATAATATTTAAATAATTAGTTAGAAAAAATGAATGTACTTATTCGAAATACACTCCTCATTCTTATCTTACTATTCTTACTTCATTCCATTTAAAACAAAATAATAACTATGAAAAATTTTATCTTTTTATTCGCCTTCCTTCCGATTTTTCTATTTGCTCAAGACATTCCTAAATTCAACCTTGATGTTGAAAAAGTAAAAAAAAATGAACCATTGCCTGAAGGTTGGATCAAATGGGGAATGGATGAGTTTGATTTAAATATAGATAAAACCACTCGTAAGAGTGGAAAGCGATCTATCAAAATATCTAATAACACAGATGATTTAAAAGGAGAAGAATTCGGTTCTACCGCTTACGCTATCCCTGCTCAATATAAAGGTAAAGAGATTGAACTGACTGGTTATTTTAAAACTGAAAATGCTACAG
Organism: Saprospiraceae bacterium; assembly: GCA_023301005.1. GTDB lineage: Bacteria > Bacteroidota > Bacteroidia > Chitinophagales > Saprospiraceae > CAJQQY01. Next base: position 2,023 of record JALZVK010000055.1, read on the forward strand.
ATGGATTTGTAGGACTATTGTTACGAATAGATGGTGGGCAAGGCGCATTTGATAATATGGACAAGCGAGCGATTCAAGGAACTAACGATTGGAAAAAATATTCTATTAAATTGCCCTACCCGATTGGTGCCAAAACTATTTATATAGGAGGAATTATTGCTGGAAAAGGAACGGCTTGGTTTGATAACTTTGATGTTTTGATTGATGGGAAATCTATTACTAAACTTAAACCTTTTATACCTGAACCTGCTAAAGCAACTTTGGATAAAGAGTTTGATGAAGGTTCAACTATTGATGAAATAAAATTGACTCCTGAGTCTACTCAAGCACTTTCGACTTTGGGAAAAATTTGGGGTTATGTAAAATACTATCATCCGAAAGTAGCGACAGGTGATATTAATTGGGATTATGAATTGTTTAGAGTTTTACCAAAATATATGAAAGCCGAAGGCTATATAGAACGTGCAGATGTTGTTTTGGAATGGATAAATTCGACACTTGGAGAATTTGAAGAAGTGACTTATGAACCTACTTCTGATGAGGTAAAACTTCGACCTAACGATCAATGGTTTGGAGAAACGAAAGCTGATCATTTGATGCATTTATTGTATCGGTTGAAAGCTGCAGATCGAACAGGCACACATTATTATATAGACTTCGCTCCTTATATCGGTAATCCAGTTTTTCAAAATGAAAATCCTTATACTCAATTCGATTATCCTGATGCTGGTTTTCGATTGTTGGCACTTTATAGATATTGGAATATGATTAATTACTTTTTTCCGTACAAACATTTGACAGATGAAAATTGGGAAAATGTAATCTTAGATTTTGTTCCAAAATTTGTGAATGCAAAAAATGAGCAAGAATACAAAGTTGCTTGCCTTGAACTGATTGGAAAAATTCAAGATACTCATGCAAACATTTGGCAACAGGATGAAGCTCTAGATGAGTTTTTTGGAAAAAACATTTCAGCTGTTAAATTCAAAATGATTGAAAATAAAGCAGTTGTGGTTGGTTACTATGATGAGGAAAAAGGAAAATCAAGTGGATTGCAATTAGGTGATATTATCACCTCTATCAATGGTCTTGAGGTTGAAGAAGTTATTCAAAAAATGTTGCCTTATTTACCTGCATCTAACTACCCTACTCAACTTAGAGATTTTCCTCGGAAGGCATTACGCTCTAATAATCAAACTTTAGAAATCACTTACCTACGTAATGATAACGAACATAACAAGACTCTTACAACTTATCCTGTGAAAGATATTAACACTTGGAATCGTTCAGAAAAAGATTCTTGGAGTGTGTTGGATAGTGACATTGGTTATATTTATCCTGCAACATTGAAGGATGGAGATTTCAAAAAAATCAAAGAAAATCTTTTAAGTAAAAAAGCTATCGTTATTGATTTGAGATGTTATCCTTCTAAGTTTATGGTTTTTGATTTGGGAAATTTCTTAACTCCTGAAGCTAAGAATTTTGTAAAATTCACATCTGGCGAATTACAAATTCCAGGTAATATTACATTCGGTCAACCGCTTCAAGTAGGTGGAAATGACGCAGGAACTTACAAAGGAAAAATCGCAATTCTTATCAACGAAGAATCTCAGAGTCAAGCGGAATATACAACTATGGCATTTCGGGTAACTCCTAATAACAAAGTATTTGGAAGTACGACTGCGGGTGCTGATGGTAATGTTTCTTCTATCTTTTTACCTGGAAATATTCGTACTATGATTTCAGGATTGGGTGTATATTATCCTGATGGAACGGAGACTCAACGAGTTGGAATTGTTCCTGATGTCATCGTAAAACCAACTATCAAAGGTACGGTAGAAGGAAGAGATGAAGTATTGGAAAAGGCTTTGAAATGGATTAATAAATAAAAAATGCAAGAAGAAGAATTTGAACTCGAACCTGTTCCTCATGAACTGAAGGGACTGGATACTTTCTCTAAATTGTTGGATTCTACTTTTCGAATTCCATTTACGGATATTCGTTTTGGAGTTGATTTTTTAGTGGGGTTGATTCCTTATGGAGGTGACTTATTGAGTTTTCTTTTTTCAGGAGGATTGGTATTAACGATGGCTCGACATGGTGCAAGTGGAATGGTTTTGATAAAAATGCTTTGGAATATTTTCTTAGATGCGGTGGTTGGAAGTGTTCCTATTCTGGGTGATATTTTTGATTTATTTTATAAAGCGAATCGACGGAATTATAATTTATTGATAGAGCATTATGGAGAAGGAGAACATCAAGGTAGTGGTTGGATTGTTGTTATTCCAGTTTTGTTGACTTTGATTTTATTGTTTGGTTTGTTGATATGGTTGTTGATTAAGGTAGCTAGTTTTGGATGGGGGATTTTGTTTTGAGGCTTTTTGAAAAAGGGAAAAAAGGAAGACGGATTTGAGAAATTTGTCCCGTTTTTAAACGGGATGACGAGTTTACTTTTTTTACGATTTAACTGAACATTCGAATTTTGAAGTTTTACGATTTAGCTTAAACTTACTTCGTAAGTTTAATTTTTTTAAATTTAAAATAATAAGGAAACCCAAATCTTCAAAATGAAGATTTGGGTTTCAGTTTTTTATAAAAATAACAATACACTTACAAAGTAAGTAAACAAATAAATCAAGTTTACAAACATGTTAATTCGTCAAACTTCGAAATTCCCTAGCGAAGCGTTCCTTGTTCAATATTCGATATTCGGTCGAATCGTAAAAAAAGCAAACTCGTCATCCCATTTAAAAACGGGGCATACTTCTCAAATCCGTCTTCCCTTTTTCCTTTGTTCAACACTTCCATTGAACAGCCCATTCACTAACATTTCTACCATTCGAATCTAGAAAATGACCAGCGTGAGGAAGAGCTTCCTCTATTCGTAATTTCGCATTTTCAACTTGCAGTACATTTTGTAACAATACAATTGCAAGTGGTGAATCTAAGTCAATGAATTGAGGTTTAAAAAAATCTTTATTTAGATTTTCTTTATCTAAATCTGGAGTAGGAATTATTTTTATAAAAAAAACTTGCCTCCAATTCTTCTCTTCTTTCCATTTCTGAATTTTATAATAGAAATCAAAATCGGAATTTTGTTTTTCTTTTTTTGGAAAAAAAGAAGCAGTTACTTCCCAATGTTTCCTTTGCAAGACTAATCGATCATCAATGACTACTCTCGGAAAAAAAGTGAATTTTTCTTTTTCATTGACAACTTTAGAATCAGTATTGAGCAATTCTAAAAAAGAATGATAAGTTCCGTGAGTCAAACTAAAACCATTTAAAAGTTGAAACATCGGAGAACGATTGGAAGGATGTTCAAAACCGAAATCAAAAGTGGTTATTTCATTTTTTGATTTCTCATTTTGTAAGATTGGTCTTTGTTTTATTTCACTCCAAGCAACTTCTAGTTGATGAATTTGAATTGTATTTTCTTTACTACTTTGATTTTGCCCATTCGGGCTTTCTATTTCTTTTTCTAAAAAAGAAGGATGCAAATTGGCATTAAAAAAAGAAGCATCTGTATTTTCCACCCAATCTTGGTTGCCTTTTAAATCCTTATTCCAATTTTGTAATTCTATTGTTACATCTTTTTCAAATAGCGGTAAAAATCTTCCAAACAATTTTCCAAAACCTGGAGTCACTCCATTTAATACTGCACCTAAATGTTTGTCATTTACATAAAATTGAAAAAGCCCACTATATTGAGTATCAGTAGAAGTCTTCGATATAGATGAAAATATAGATTGCAAATCTTCTGTAAAGAAGTCAATTTTTTCGGATTGTGATTTTCCAATCTCTTTTAACTTATTTTTTATATCTTCTTTTTGTTCTCTTTTCTTAGAATCTATAGAATCATTTTTTTCAAAACTGTATTGATAGAATTTTTCATAAAAATCAATTAAAGGAACTGTATCATTTTTATCTAAATTCTTATTCCAAAAAGCAGCAATTTTATTTTTCATTTCATCTTCCACTAGTGCTTCCATCCACCTTAATATTTTATCCGTGGAATTAATTACAGGTAAAATTTCATTTTCAGAAAATATAGAGAAGTCCGAGTTTTTTACATCTTCAAAAAATATTAATTCAGGAATCATATTTTGAATTCCTATTTGCTCTAGTAATTGTTTTGTTTTATTTTGTAAAATAAATCGAGTAGAAGCATCAGCAATAGCGTAAGTATTTTTTATTTCGATTAACTCACTCAGCAATTCCAACCACTTTTCTTTCTCTAAAAAATCATCAAAATTTAATAACCATTTTTTAAAATATATTTCCCAATCAATCGTCAATCCTGACATTTCCCAATACCATTCTAAAAATCCAGTTTCGATGATTTGAAATAAATAATTCACTAAATTTTCTTCCTCTGCATCTACATTTATACTTAATTGTGAAATCACTTCATCAAATGAAAGCTCTTTATTTTCAAGCGTTTCAAAGATTAAATTGAAAATATCTGACTTTTCAATTCTTTGAATTACTTCAATATTTTTTTCATTTTTTATAAATACAAAATCAGTTTTATTTTGACTTAAAGAAGGATTTAATTGAAGTTTCATTTTTCTACTAAAAGAAAAATCTTGTAATAAAATTTTTCTTATTTCTGCAAAAATCAAATTATTGATTTGAATAAAACTTTTGACTTCACCTTGATTAGAATGGAATTGTTTTTTATTTTTTTCAGATAATACACCAAGTGTTGTGAAGAAACTAAAAGGAGATGTTTTGGTTGAAACTCGATAAAAATATTGGGCAAGTGTACGAGCAGTTTGTTTTTCTTTCTTCTTAATATCATCAAAAGAGTTCGAAGAGAATTTTTTATTTCTTTGAAATAAAGATTGACTTGATTGTAAAATACCTTTTTGGATTTCCTCTTTTTGACCAAACGACTGAAGTATATTAAATTGTCTTTTCTTATCTTTTTCAAATAATTCGGCAGTCTCTACTTTCATATTTTCAAAACCATCTAATGAATACTTACAAGTCTCTACTTCTTGTAACAATGCTTCTACAAACTGGTTTTCTTCATCAAAAGAAAATCGTTTCCGTATTTTATTTACAAAAGAAAACTTAGATTTTTTAAAATCTTTTTGGGCGTTGGTGAGAAATGCTCGAAGTCTATAATCTTCAGTTTTTTGAAAAGCATCTTGAAATAAAAGAATAGTTTTTTGAAATTGATTTTCAATTTCTTTTTCTTTTTGTAACAATACAATTACATATTCAACATCTTGAAATCTAAGTTGTTCAATTTCTTCGATAGACCAACCTCCTACCCTATTTAATATGTGTGGAAATAATTTCAAATTGTTAGAACCTGTTTAAATTTTATTCGTTGAGCAAAAAAGTCTAGCTTTTAGAACCTTGCTTCACAAAAATTTTTAGCAATAGCTAGGCTATTCCGAAAAATTTTCGCTTTGCAAGAACCTTAAATCTAAACTTTTTATCTTCAACAATAAAGTTTAAATAGGTTCTTAGATTTGATGATTTTACAAATGTAAAATTTCTTTAATGATTATTTTAATTTTAAAACAACTTCAATAAAAAAATGGCAGTATAGTTTTCACTATCTGCCATCAAAACCTTGGTTTTTTGGGGTTGCTAATTCATTAGAGTGCGAGTAAATTTACAAGTACTGTTTTTCTCATAGTGTGTAAAATAAATTTAAACACTCGCTTCTAATTTTTCACAAACCTCAGTTGTATAAAATTCTGGTTTAGGTTCAAAAAGTAATAAGACTCCTGTTTGGTCTTTTTCATCACAAATCCATCCGTCTTTAAAAATTTCTTTTGACTGCATACATATACCATAAGTTGCAGGGTCAGCTACATATATATATTCTTCGCTAACTCGGTAAATCACTACGAAATGTTGCTTTTTCCAAAAAGCAATACAAGGTGTCGGTAAGTCATCAGTAAGTCGATCATAAGTAACTTTGACACCCATTGTTTTCATTCCGAAATATTCGGCAGCATCGCTTAAAGCTTTAAGCGAAACTCCATCTTCGCATATAGGTACGATGTCGTGTATTGCCTTAGAAGAAATTGATTTTCCAAAATACTTGCTAATCATTTTAAGGCATGTAACACCACAATCTAATTCTCCAGTTTGCCTATAAAAAGGAAATTGAGGAAACATAAATGTTTGTTTTTTGAATTTCACGGTTATATCAAATGAGTTTATTCCATTTGATTTTTTAAAAAATAATAGAAAATTAGTTAGGTCTAATCCAAAGATATATTTGGATTAGAATCAATAGGAATTCGAATTAATTGATGAATTATATTTTATTATGAGTTTACAAAAAATATATTTTGCATAAATTAGGTAATAGATAGTGAAAAATATTTCCATTATTCTAAATATGCATAATAGCTTTTTGTAGTATCATTATAAAAAATGATTCTTCAATACACTTTAATGTTTGTGGGTTTATAATAGTCGGTTAGAATTTTAGGGACTTTTATATAGGAAAGTCTAATAGGTTTAGTACTGATAATCAATTCAATAACTATGCCAAAAAATCATAATTTATATTTTACGCTAATATATCAGACTTTGTTACAAAAAATTCTTAAAATATTTAATACGCTCTTATCTCTACTTTTCAAATAAGGACAGCTCACAAAGTAAACATTTTTATTTTCTTAATACAAAAAAAAGAAGTGTCACTTTTTCGTTTTTCCAGATAAAGTTTTCAACAAAGTAAGCACATAATTTGCATTCATCTTTTTGATTATAACACACGCACAGATAAAATAATTATAATCTTTAAATTATACATCCATGAATTTATTTAAACTGTGTGGCAGCTTAATGCTGATCTTATTTTTTACGTCTAATACTTTTTCAAATAATAATTATAACATTAATTCTGACTGGAATACTTCATACGGAATGGAAGATGATGTCATTTCATCTGAATGTCCTATCATGAAACGTAAGTGTCATGGAATTAAAGAATGGAAAAATGGAGATCGTTATTCTGGCGAATTCCGATTTGGTAAACCTCATGGAAATGGTTCCTATACTTGGTTTAATGGTTCATCATATAAAGGTGAATTTGATACAGGTGTACCTCATGGTTTCGGAAAAAGAACTTATGAAGATGGAGGCGTATATGAAGGTGAATGGTTCGATGGTTTAAAAAATGGAAAAGGTTCTTATTCTTTTCCTTGTGGAGATGAGTATTATGGCGAATTTAAAGAAGATGTCATAAAAGGAGAAGGAACTATTTTATTTGGAAATGGGGAATCCTATTCTGGAATCTGGAAAAACAACCAACCTCATGGAGAAGGAATTTTCTCTCGAATAGATGGTAGTCAATATGTAGGAAATAATCGTGAGGGTAAAAAAGATGGTGAAGGTATGATCATTTATGAGACAGGCGATACATTAATGGCTAACTGGATTGATGGAAAATTAGAAGACGATGCTAGATTTATTTTTAATGATGGAGCAACTTTAGTTACGTTTTGGGAAGATGGAAAATCACTCGATGAAGCAACTTATATCACTACCGAGGGAGAAGAAATAAATGGTACTAATAACCAACTTGCAGAAGTTATCATTTCTAAAAATTTTGAATTATTAGAATCTGTAGAATCTAATTTACAAATTGCATGGATTGGATTTGCGATGGAATATAAATCGAATCGGAATTATGATATGGCAAAAAGTTATCTAGGTTATGCGGCAGCTTTTGAAAGTGGTCAACAAAATTTAGACCTCATTGAAAAAGTTGAAGATCAAATTGCTAAATTTAAATCTGCTGAACAGAATACTGGTGTAGCTTCGAAAAATTAATTGAGTTTTATTTTTTAAAAATAAAAAAGAGCGGTGTGAGTAATCACACTGCTCTTTATATTTCTTATTGATTTCTTTCATTCTCAACTTCAGCAATTGTTTTTGGAATTGGAGGACCTAATACTTGATAGCCATCTTTTTTAATAAGGCAATTATCTTCTATTCTGATTCCTCCAAAATCTCTGTAAGTATTTACTTTTTCATAATTGATAAATTCATTGAATTTATTTTCACTTTTCCATTGATCTATTAATTCTGGAATAAAATAAATCCCAGGCTCAACAGTTACAACATTCCCTACTTCCAACTCTTTTCCTAATCTCAAGGAACGTAAACCAAATTGAGTGCTCCTCTCTAAACCTTCTCTATAACCCACTAAGTTCTCCCCCAAATCTTCCATGTCATGAACATCCAATCCTATCATGTGTCCTAATCCATGAGGGAAAAATAAAGCATGAGCACCCGCAGCTACTGCTTCATCTAAATCACCTTTCATCAACCCTAATGATTTTAAACCTTCAGCAATATTTCTTCCTGCTTGTAAATGTATTGTTTTATATTGAACACCTGCCTTGAGTGATTGAATAGCAGTATTTTCTACATTTAAAACAATCTCATATATTTCTTTTTGTTTTTGGGTAAATGTTTTATCAACAGGAAATGTTCGAGTAATATCACCTGCATAATGCATCGCATTTTCTGCTCCAAAATCACCTAATATAAGTTGCCCATTTTGAAGCGTATTGCCATGATAATGGTTATGTAAAGTTTGTCCATTGACCGTTAATATAATTGGATAAGCCAAATCACCACCACATCCAACTGCAATACCTTGAGCAATTCCAGTTAAGTCAAATTCTTTTTTTCCAGCCTTAGCAGCTTTCATAGTAGCAACATGCATTTCTTTTGTTATGGTTAATGCATCTTCCATTTGTACGATTTCTTCTTGGGTCTTAATTGACCTTTGTTCGATTACAGCATTCACTAATTTTTTAGAATATTGATTAGGTAAATCTTTTACTTTTATACCTAACCACTCTTCTAACTTTAGCATATTTTCAGTTCGGTAAGGTGGTAGAAAATGTATCTCTTGATTTTTAGATTTAGCTTGATTGAGATATGTTTCAATATTTTTATAAGGTTGAGTTTCTTCTGCACCAGTCTTATTGGCTAACTCACGCATAGTAGGTTGCGCGCCCATCCATACTATATAATCAACAGAAAGATCATCTCCGAAGAGTATAGTTTTATTTTCATCAACATCAATAATAGCTGCTTGATGATGAATGTCTAATCCAAGATAGTATAGAAAATTACTGTCTTGGCGGAACCTAAAAGTATTGTCTCTATAATTCATAGGAGTATCTTCATTACCCATAATCAGAATTAATCCAGAGTTTACTTTTTCGTTTAAAATCTTTCTACGTGAGGTATAAGTTTCTTTTGAAAACATGTTTTTATTTTTTTACAAATTTATATTTTTTTATTTGTCTTCTAGTTAAAATAAAAAAAAAGAACATTTACAGAGTTGAAACCTTTAGCAGCATTCATTTCTATTAATCTTAAAAATTATAAACAACAAAAAAATAATAAGCGAAGCGTAACAAGTCTATTACAACAATCAATAATCCATATCAATAATAAATTTCGGATGCGCCACCTTAAATGCCTCCGCATGTTCCGCAGTAATTCCAGTTCCTTTACATAAAACTTTCACTCGTTCGCAATTTTTAAGCGGGTCAAGACTTGTTATCAAAGTATTGGTACAGACGATTTTTGAAATCGTTTTTTTATTTTTCAAAGGCTTTAAATCTTCAATAACTGACTTGGCACAATACAATTCATTTAGCATTTTCATTTTCTCTGTTCCCTTTAAAGATTTAACTGGAGTGTTATTAAATGCTAACTTCGTCATCGCCACCATATCTTTAAATGCAGAA
>JALZVK010000056.1 GCA_023301005.1 Saprospiraceae bacterium
GTCCCATTTTTAACTAAATGAGAAAATAAATGAAGAAAAGTAAAAGGATTTTTTTTTATAAAAAGGAAAGAGAAATTGAAAACTGTTGAAATACATAGATTATAATTCAACAGTTTTCAATAAAGAAGAACCTAACTCGCTGCTAAAGATAGCTTTTGGAAAACCATCTTGATACGAAGTACCAACTCAGAAGGCTTGAATGGTTTAGATATAAAATCAGTTGCTCCTTTCTCAAAAGCTTCAAGAACAACTTCATCATTTCCTAATGCAGAGATAATGATAATTGGCATCTCACTTTTCATTTTTTTTCTGACGTGAGTAATCAACTGTAGCCCTGTAACTTCAGGTGTCATTATATCTGCTACGACCAAATCGGGAGATTCGTTCTTAATTTTTTCTAATGCTTCTTTGCCATCTTTAGCAAGAATTACTTCGAATCCTCTTTTCTTCAATCGAAATTCTAAAGAGGTTAATAAGATATCTTCATCTTCACAAACTAAAATTTTCATGTGTAAAAGTGCTTAAGTGAATGTTCTAATAAAAAGTTATAAATTCTAGAATCGTAAATATATACATAAAATTTAATATATTTAAAATTACACATATATCTTATAACATTATTTAGTTAGTGGTCAAATTTCATTCAATTTATAGGAATTTAAATTTTTATAAATACCTTTGCATTTTTAATTGACAAAAGATTAATCAATATGAAATTTGGAGTAGTAGTTTTCCCTGGTTCTAATTGTGATGATGATATGATTCATATACTTGGTACAGTTATGCAACAAGATGTTGTGAAACTGTGGCATAAAGAAACAGAGCTAAAGGGTTTTGGAAAAGGAGATTGTATTGTTCTCCCTGGAGGTTTTTCTTATGGAGATTATTTAAGAGCGGGAGCTGTTGCAAGATTTTCACCTATTATGAATGCAGTTATTGAATTTGCAAATAATGGTGGTTATGTTTTTGGAATTTGTAATGGATTTCAAATCTTATGTGAAGCAGGTTTACTACCTGGCGTACTTTTAAGAAATAGCAATCAAAAATTTATTTGCAAAAATGTACACCTCAAAACATTAACCAATAAATCAGCTATTACTGCTCAAATAGATACCGACCAACCTCTCATGATTCCGATAGCACATGCTGAAGGGCGATATCATGCAGATGAAGCTACCCTTCAATCATTAGTAACTAATGATCAAATCTTATTTAAATATTGTAATGAAAATGGAAATGTCGATGGTGATTCCACTCCAAATGGTTCAGCTATGGACATTGCAGGTATTTGTAATAAAAATAGAAATATCTTCGGAATGATGCCTCACCCAGAGCGTGCTTCTGAAATGATGCTTGGTAATAAAGATGGAAAAATTTTATTTGAATCTTTATTAGCAATAGAACAAGTAACGGCTTAAATTCAATATTTCTACCGTTAGTTATTAGAAACCAACCGTTCCCTCAAAAAATATTTTATTTAATTCTATAAAAATAGCGTAAGAGTAAATTATATTTTATAAATTAGCACCGTCCTTATGATATAGATGTTAAAAGTCATCTTTAAGGAATAAAACATATCCAATCCATATATCCCATATTTAGAGCATATCTCTGTCCCATAACCCACAGTTAACTTCACCCTGTATCAAAATTTGACCAAAGAGCAGTCAGTTAAAATCTTGGTTTCTAGACGTATCAAAACAAACGAAACGAAAATCAACAATTTTAACGTACGCCTTTTTTTTAGCTGACTAAATTATAGTTAACAGACTTTATTAATTTCTAATTATTTATTTGACATGAGAGTTGCTTTACTATTCGTTTTATTATTTGCCTTCAATGCCGTCTATGCTCAGTTAGAACCAGTCCAATGGTCTTTTCAAGCTGAAAAAGTAAATGATCAAGAGTACGACATTATTTTTACAGCTAAGATTGACAAAGGTTGGTCAGTTTATTCTCCATACCTAGAGTCCGATGAAGGTCCAGTTCCTACAACTTTTGAATTTTATAATAATGACTTAACTGCGGTTGGTAAAGCCAAGGAAGAAGGAAACCGTAAAGAATCTTTCGATGAAAATTTTGGAATGAATTTAATAAAGTTTAGTGGCAATGCTAGATTTACTCAACGTGTAAGAGTTAAAGTAACTGATGATAATATAGTATCAGGACATTTAACTTATATGACTTGTGATGATGAAACTTGTCTTCCACCAGAAGATGTAAACTTTGAGATAGATCTCAACGATTAAATTTAAAATTATTTGTATTTGTTAAAATACAATCAAAACAAAACGAAAACTACACATTTTTCGTTTTTCTTTCAAAGCCGTTCAAAGGAAAAAAATGGTTTTGATTAAGTGAATACTAAGAAAGACGAATTCTTAACATATTATGAGAAACCATTGTTAGTGATTGGCAGTAAGCATATGGCTTGCTGCCAATCTCTATTTTTATACCTATACGGTAGCAAATAATCTATAAGAACTGTACATTTGCAAATTCTTAATGTTTTGTATTTATGAAGCTATTTAAAAATAGCTTTGATTTATAATTTTGTTAGTGAGTAATTACACATTCAGTAGCGGTCAAATAATAAGTTTCTGATTTAGAGGAGAATATTTTATTCTCAGTTTTTATTTTAATGAGGGATAATTGTTAATACTTTGACTGAATTAAAATGAAAAATGAGAACAAAAGATTCCGTCTAAATCGGGAAATTATTGTTTGACCGTTACTCAGATAAAAATCACTAAAAAAAATCTAGTTATGCGATTACTGTTAGTACTACTTTTTGCTCTTAATTTTACGACTTCTTTTTCCCAAATATTCAACCCAGTAAAATGGGAAATGGAATATAAACAAGTTAGCGAAAATGAATTCGATTTAATTTATAAAGCAACCATCGACGATGGTTGGACTATCTATTCTCAATTTTTGGCTAGTGATGATGGGCCTATCAAAACCACTTTTAATTTTGATGAAGGTGCTCACTACCAATTAGTTGGAAAAACGAATGAATCTGATAATGCGGAGAAGAAACATGATAAGGTCTTCGATATGGAGGTGATTAAGTTTTATAAAACTGCTGAATTTACTCAACGAGTAAAAGTGAGTGATATAAACAAACCAATTACTGGTTATTTCAATTATATGTCTTGTGATGCGACGAAATGTTTAGCCCCTACTGACGTAGATTTTGATTTTAAATTAGAAAATAAAATGGCACCGTCAGGTGGTGGAGAAGAGGAAGAAGAAGAGGAAACTCCTGAACCAGCTCCACAACCTGAACCTAAAAAAATACCAACGCCTCAAAAAGCACCTCAAGGTCAAGGTGATCTATCTTTTTCATCTGGAAATAATGGTGGAGCAGGTGGAAGTAATCAAAATACTTCAACGACCACTACTACAGTTCCTACAACAAAAACAACTGCTCCAAAAGTAGAAACTTCAAATATTAATATCGAAGCACCTATTGCTCAAAATATTCCTACTAAAATTGAATTACCAAATAACATTAATTCTAATATTCCATCTCAACCTTCTGATACTGGTTTAAAAAAGACAACAACTTGGAATGCGAAATTAGAAAAGGTAAGTGATAATGAATACAATCTCATTTTAGATGCAGAGATTATTGATGGTTGGTATATGTATTCTCAATTTCAAGAAAATGAAGATGGTCCTTATCCAACTACATTTAGTTATGATGATGGAGCGCATTTTGAGTTAATAGGAAAAACATCTGAATCTAATAATGTAAAAAAGATCTATGATAAAGTTTTTGAAATGGACGTTCAAAAATTTACAAAGAATGCTTCTTTTACTCAAAAAATAAAAATTACAGATCCTTCCAAACCTGTTACTGCTTACTTTGAATATCAGACTTGTGATGATAAAGAATGCATCATGAATACTGATGATATTTATATTGATGCAAAAAATATGGTAGCACTAGTTGGAAAATCTGCTACTGATAAAATCTCAAGTGCAGATAACGCAACTACTGGCGGTGCTGGAAATCCAATGTCTTCATCTAAAGATACCATTGATCAAATACGACCTGCAATTATTGCTTCTTATAAAAATCCTGTGGGCGATTGTGGTGGAGAAACTGAAGAAGGAAGCGGATGGCTTTGGACATTCTTTCTTGGATTTGGAGGTGGATTGATTGCGCTTTTGACGCCATGTGTATTTCCTATGATTCCTTTGACAGTAAGTTATTTTACAAAAGGAAGTAAGACAAGGGCAGAAGGAATCAAAAATGGATTAATCTATGGAGCTTCCATTATAGTTATTTATGTCGCACTTGGTTTATTGATAACGCTCGCATTTGGGCCCGAAGCTTTGAATCGATTGTCAACGCATTGGTTACCTAATTTACTTTTCTTTATCATATTCATTGTGTTTGCAATTTCCTTCTTTGGATATTTTGAAATCACTTTACCAAGTTCGTGGACGACTAAAACAGATTCGATGGCTGACCAAGGAGGACTTTTGGGTACCTTCTTTATGGCGGCAACATTAGCATTAGTTTCATTTAGTTGTACAGGACCTATTATTGGTTCTGCGCTTGTAGAATCGGCTTCTGATCCATTAGGACCATTTACAGTTATGTTAGGATTTTCGACTGCGTTGGCTTTACCATTTGGTTTATTTGCAGCCTTCCCTGCATGGTTGAATTCATTACCACAATCAGGTGGATGGATGACTAATGTAAAAGTAATACTAGGATTTTTGGAATTAGCTTTAGCATTCAAATTCCTTTCTGTTGCTGATTATACTTTCCATTGGGGAATTTTAAAATATGAATTGTTCTTAGGAATTTGGGTAATTATTGGAATTGCAATGACACTTTATATGTTGGGTTATATTCGATTTCCACATGATGGAGTTTTGAAAAAAATAACTCCTACACGTTGGGGATTTGCTGCTTTATTTTTTGCAACTACTGTGTACTTAGCATCGGGTTTCCGATTTAATGATGTAACTCAATCTTACTCTTCACCTGGTTTGTTGAGTGGATTAGCACCTCCATCAATTTATAATTTCTTTTTGGCTAAACCTGATGTTGACCCTGAAATGAAAAAATTATATCCTTCATTTACGAAGTGTGCTAATAACTTAGATTGCTTCAAAGATTACTATGAAGGTTTGGATTATGCTCAAAAGAACAACATGCCTTTGCTTGTTGACTTTACTGGATATGGATGTGTGAATTGTAGAAAAACAGAAGATAATGTTTGGGTGATGGATGATGTTAGAAATAACATTGACCAAAATTTTGTTTTAGTTTCTCTTTATGTAGATTCTCCAGATAAGTTGGAACAAATCATTTACTCTAAAGCTCAAAATAAAAAATTAAGAAACGTTGGGAATATGTGGGCAGATTTTCAGATTGCCAACTTTGCTCAAAATTCTCAACCTCTTTATGTATTGATGACTCCTGATGAAAAAGTATTAGCAAGACCTATTGGTTACAAAGATGGATGGAGTGATTGGAAAGATTATGATGAATATTTGAATTGCGGATTGAAAACTTATGAAGGTATCAAAAAAGGTGGTATCGGTAGTAACTAAAATTTGAATTCAATTTTTCCAAAAAAAAATAGCACGTAGAAATTAATTTCTCTACGTGCTATTTTTTTGTCTCCGACAAATCCTTTTTATTTTTTAAAAAACAAAAAACCGTACTGCCGTCAACCGTCTATCGTCAACCGAAAAAAAATCACTTCTTCGGAATTTTTATCATATAAGTCTTCCGACTCTTATTCGTCAAACTTGAAGAAATCAACCAAGGATTATACACTTTCAACATTCTATAATTTGTACCATATTTCTCAGCAAACTTTCCCCAATTCGCAACAGGTTCTTTTACTTCCAAATTATAAAAATCAGTTACAGGTTGATACATTTGATGTGAATCAATATAGAATCCAAAATCTCGAGGGTTACTCATAATTTCTTTCAACGCAACTAAGCGAAAAACATAACGAGAAGTTTCTTGATTTAAATTCAAATCAAAATATGTATTCCCATTTTGCAATTTGATTTCTTTTGATAATCGAGTTCCTCCCATATTGTAAGCTGCTGCTGCTAACAACCAACTTCCAAAACGTTTTTTATTACTCTTGATGTATTTTGTAAATGCTACAGTTGCTTTCTCCAAATGATAACGCTCATCTACTTCAGCATTAGACTCTAATCCATACTGTTGTCCCGTCTTTCTCATAAACTGCCAAAACCCTTTTGCACCAGCAGGAGACACCGCATTTCTCAAATCACTTTCCGCTACCGCTAAATATTTAAAATCATCAGGCACTCCATTTTCCGCTAATATTCTTTCTATCATTGGAAAATATTTATTCGCCTTTTTGATATTCAAAAGTGTATTAGAATGCCAATAAGTATTTCTAGTAAGTTCTCTATCCAATCTTTCTCTAACATCAAAATTATCCATTGGAAATGATTCTCCTGCAAATGAAAAGGCTTTATCTAAATTAACAGGCTTAACGATTTGTGGAATATCATTTTGAGTGGTAGAAGAACTCGAACTCTTAGATGAAGATTCCGAAGCATCCGACTTCGTAGAAGAAGCAAAAACTGCAATGGTAAGAAAAGCAGCTAAAATAAGAGTATAGGTAGCTAATGACTTTTGCATAGTCTAATAAGTTTAGGTGAGTTGCTAAAGTCAGCAAACTCAAAATTTAGGAAAAAGGTTTTTGAAGTGGATTAGCTTATTTGTAGAAAGTATGTTTGCTTATTAACGTATGATACGTATGTCTATGTTGCGGTTGAACTGTTATAAGTTATTGAACAACTAAAAATTTATTTTTTTAATACTCGAGGTCGTTTAAAGATAGGAACAGTTGAGCAAGGTTCGCCATACATAATGCTTTGTGCAAATGGTCGAAGTTTTTTAGTCAACATGACATAAGCTGCTGGCGGTACAGGTTTGTTACTACAACCTTTGATTATGATTTTACGACCTTCATATTGAGCACCGTCAAAATCTCTTAATGCATTTTCAAAGGCTACTTTATAAAAAGTAGTTTCATCTCCTTGAAAAATTTCATTGGCAAATGGTTCTGCATAACCTGCAACTAACATATACGCCCAAACTGGAATTATTGCATCTGCCGAACAAATCACTAATAAATTCACTCCCTCATATTGACTCCAATCCAACTCCTTTAAAGCAGTACGGAAGTCTTTCTCCTTGAGTATCAATTCTTTATAAAGGTAATCTTTCAAATCAAAAACTACCAATTTTTCTTTTGGGAAAAATTCCTCAAGGTTGATCGTAATCAATCCACTATTTGCAACTCTATTTATTAATGGTTTATCTTCCATGTTTCTTTATGATTTTTATCATTTAAGTATTTAAACTGCTCCATGATAAAACGTCTTATTTTACTTTTTTGTTTAACAAAAAAAAATTCCGAAGGAATTTAAAAACTTCTCCACTCTCCTACTCTTCTTCCTCTGATGCAATCGGCATCGAAGCAGAATAACTAACTAATCTAGGAGCATCTTTATCCAATGCAATTACCGCACTCATTACATCTGAAACAACATCCGTAATTCCACTTGGATGATCTACAACTTGAGTAACTGTTTTCGAATTAGGAGTCTCTTCCGAAGCAATCGGCATCGGAACAGGACGTTTGATAATTTGAGGTGCATCTTTATCTAATGAAAGTACAGCACTCATCACATCCGAAACTACTTCAGTAATTCCACTTGGATGAGCAATTACCTGAGGTCTTCCCGTCGAATTAGGAACTTCTTCTTCTATAGGTGCAGCTTCTCCAACCGTATTATCAGGTGATTTGAAGTCTTTAGGTTTTGGTAAATCTGTTATACTTTTCAATCCAAAATAATCCATGAATTTTTCACTAGTTCCGTAGAGCAATGGTTTACCCACAGTTTCTGCACGACCAGCTATATTCACTAATTCTTTTTCTAATAATTTTTGCAAAGCATAATCACAACTTACTCCACGAATCTTTTCCATTTCAGGTTTTGAAACAGGTTGCTTATAAGCAATAATGGAAAGTGTTTCCAAAGCTGCTCTCGACAATTTCTTTTTGGTGGTTTGTTTGAGGTAAGTTGCTACCGTATTGAAGTAAGCACCTTTTGTTAAGAATTGGTAGCCATTGGCGATTGCTACCATTTCGAAGGAGAATTGCTCTTCTTGGTATTTTTGTTTTACTTCATCTAAGGCAGACTCAATATCTTCTTTCTTAAATCGGGTTTCAAATGTAGTTTCTAAAACTTCATTGATTTCTTTAAAAGAAATTGGACGTTCCGCTGTGAAGATTAAACTCTCGATGTGTTGTGATAAAAATTCCACTATTTTTCTTGGTTTTGCTTTTTTGCAAAATTAGGAAAAACATTAGACTTTACAATTTAATGAATCATTAAGAATGAGACAATTAATAATTAGAGCAAAAGCACTAGATATATAAGTCAAAGTATTCGAAAACTTATATACATATACACTTATATACATGGAAACTTTACTTCAATTCCCTACACTTCTCTTCTGATTGCTTAGTAAATTCAACACTTCGAATGAGACGATGAAACGTATCTGAATTGTAGCGAGGATTTTGAGCGTGGGTTAGATCTTGAAAATAAAATTTCGCAAAACCATTTACACCATCTAATTCATAAGCAGTTTTGGCGAGACAATTACAATAATCTATATTTTCGATAGGATATAATTCTTGATATTTTTTAGCAGCTCTATTTTGATAAACTCCAATCTGCTTTTGAGTTGGACGATTAAATTGAATTTTATGCACCTCTGGTTTTTCAGAAGAATATTTAACTAAAAACTCATCACCATCTTCTAATGGCATTCCATTTTCCATCAGCGTATTAATATCCATCTTAAAAGGTTTCTTATCAGAGTAAACCTTACCATTGGCTAAATAATCATAAGTAGCTTCTTTCGGATTTGGGAAAAATACTTTTGCACTTGTTTCTTTTCCACTTGCAGCAAGAAGCGCAGAAAAATTTATAGGCTCATTTTTTCCAAATTTACTAAATGCTAATACCGCAGCAACTAACAATCCTAATATACCTATAAATGCTAAACCTTGTTTGAGGTGTTTTTTATCATTCGCCTTACGTTCCCGATTAAGAGGCGTATCGATTTCCTTATTGATATCAAAACCGTAAACAAAACGATCGTTCTGTCGCTCGATTTCAATTTCGCAAAGTTCTTCTTCAATAAATATAGAATAGGATTTTGACTCTCGTACCTTGAAGTCCACTACTACAACTTTGGAGTTGCAATATATGAGAACGTGTCCTGTACGATCTCCGTGGAAAAGACCTACGTGGTGCTTTTTACCGGAGGGTGCAAGGTATGTCCAATTGAATTGACTCATGGTGTATGTTATTATGTTGTTTCTCTTAGTGCATATAAAATAAGCATTTTCGGCTTAAAATCATAATCTCCAAGAGTCAAGTAGTAGTTGTGTAATAACGCTTACTTTTTAAAACAAAAAAATAAATATATTTAAAATACTGACAATGAGGTTTTAATGGTTTTTTATTCAAAAAATAAAACATCGTTTTAAATTTTATTAAATAAAAACTTTAACACATTCTCATAATTGTAATATTGCGAAAAGATACTGTTATGAGTATTTTTTATAAAATTAAAAATAATTCTTATATCAAAAATAAAACTGGATAGTATATAAATATACTACCCAGTTTTATTTCAGAATATTGAACCTATATTTTTCTACTTAATCTTTAGAGAAAAACTCTTTTAATTTTGGGAGATACACTTCGTAGTTCTCTTCATAGCTTTTTCTAAGTCCTTCTTTAGCGATAGTTTCAACTACATCAGATTCGGGCATTGAATCTAAATCATCTTTTGCTTTTTGCATCTGTTTACTCGCCTTTTTATAAACTGATTTAGCAATGTTTTCTATCTTTTCATGCTTCACAAATAATTGAAGCTTCTTCAATATAAGGTAGTGAGTCTTAGGATAAGCTGTTTGTAAAGACTTTAGTTCCTCTGAATAAGTCTCTAAAATGGAATAGTTATCTTGGTTTATATCATCTAATAAATTAGTCCGTAAAACAAGATAATTAATTAGATTAGAAGAATAAGAATTCCAATTTTCATGGTTCTTATACTTTGATACTGATTCTAGATAATTTTCGTGAAATGCATTCCAAGTAATCTTCGTATCACCTGATTGGTGTTGGTTTCTTAACGCACTTAATCCAGAATCCTTTATTATAGATTCAATCTTATTCAAAGGAATTTTATTAAAACTATTAGGTAAGTTAGTGTCATTCTCTTGACAAGAAAAGAAAAAGAGTGAAGAAATAAATATTAAACTTAAATTTATACTTTTCATTATTTTTTTGTTTTAAATTGTAAAATAATACAAGCCATTATGTAATATCCTAGAATGGCTTAATAATGTTAATTTCAACGTTTTTATTAACAACCATAACTGTCACATTTATGCGTTACATCTAAATAAGTATATGTTGAAGATGTCCACTCATTAGCGTCATTGTAAGTACTAACTTCTGCAGCTCCAAGTTGATTACAACAATCTCCATTTACGGCATCATAGCCTGTAGAAATAGAACCTGCTGGGGTAGATACAGAACATCCACAATCATAATCATAAGCATTTAAAGTCAATGAAAACAAGGAGAACAAAATGATTAAAAACGATAATTTATTCATGATTTTTATTTTTGTTTTTCCACAAAATATACTAAGAAGTATGTGTTTTAAAATACAACCATATCTAATATTACAATGCAGATTTTTTGTAAAAAGATAAAATTATAGAATCGATAATGCGGTAAAAAATAAATCAATAATACGGTAATATTTAATCGTAAATAGGAACAACGTTCATTATACACGCTAATATATATATATATATATATTAACATTCGACCAATTATAATTTAGTTTTTTTTCAAAAAACAAATTATAATCCTATTAATATTATTTTTATTGATATTTTATATCAATAAAATACGAATAAAAGAACTTAATTATGACCGATACAGAAAGAGCAGCCTTAAAAGAAAAAATAAAAGAAGAGATTGTAAATATCGAAAAAGCAATTGTTCCTCTTTTGGATGCGACTAAACCGATTAGTCCTGAAAATTCATTAGGGAGAATAAGTAGAATGGATGCGATTAATAATAAAGGTGTGGCAGAAGCGGCACTTCGTTCTGCAAAAACTAAATTGTCAAAACTACAAATCGCTTTGACGAAAATTGATAATCCTGATTTTGGAAATTGCTCTGCTTGCAAAAATCCGATTCGACCTGCGAGGTTAATGTATATGCCCGAAAGTACTAGATGTGTGCGATGTGCGGATAGGAGATGATATTACAACTGCGGACATCCGCAATCACCTGCTTTGCAGCTTGCAATAGTTATAATTGTAAATGCGATAAATACTAACCAGATTAAATTTTTTCGATTTTTCATATTTCGATATTTTTTGAAAATTAGATTTACTACTCGAAGATAATTTTTATTTATAAACTTTGAACGAACCTAAGAGAATTTTAGTTGCCCCTTTGAATTGGGGATTGGGACATGCGACACGCTGCATTCCGATTATTCGTTTTTTACAAAAACAAAATACGCAAGTATTTTTAGCTTCTGATGGGCGTGCATTTCATTTATTAAAAAAAGAATTTCCTGAGCTTCCTATTTTTGAATTACCTTCCTACGATATTACTTATCGTTCTTCCAATATGATGTGGAATATGGCATTGCAGTTTCCAAAGATGATGCGAGCAATTGCCCAAGAGAAAAAAGCAATTGCAAAAATAGTTGAGCAAAATAAAATAGACATCATTATCTCTGACAATCGCTTCGGTTGTTTTTCCAAAAAAACTTATAATGTATTTATGACTCATCAAGTGAATCTTCCGATTCCTTTACCTGTTGTAAAACAAATTGGAAATTGGTATAACCGATTTCAAATCAATCAATTTGATGAATGTTGGATTCCTGATTTTGAAAATACGCCGAACTTATCAGGACAACTTTCTCATGAAAAAAATACGCTTAAAGGACTCCGCAATGTAAAATATATTGGTGCGCTTTCGAGAATGAATTTTGAAAAAAAGAAACCAGTTAGAAAAGCAATCATCATTCTTTCAGGGCCCGAACCTCAACGAACTTATTTAGAAGAAAAAATTCTAGCTCAAGCCTTGGAATTACCTGACCGATTTTTAATCGTCAAAGGTCAAACAGAAATTAAAGAACATTCTTTTTTTAGTGAGCACATTGAGTTAGTTTCTTTCTTAACTTCGGAGGAACTTAACAATGCAATTACGGAAAGTGAAATCATCATCAGTAGATCAGGCTACACGACTTTGATGGATTTAGTTTTTTTAAATAAAAAAGCAATTCTTATTCCTACACCTGGACAAACGGAACAAATATATTTGGCAGAACATTTTAATCAACAAAAGATTTTCTATTCTATTTCCCAAAAAGATTTTAATCTTAAAATTGCTTTGGATGAAATTGAAAACTATACAGGTTTTAAAGATGGTGCTTTTCCAAATAATTTATTTGAAAAATATGTGGTGCAGTTATTGGAAAATAACTTATAACTAATTCATCTCTAAACTGACGTACCTATTCTCTCTCCTATTGCGTCTAAATTTTTGAATCATCATTTACTAACTTAATATTTTAATAATGAAAAAGTTATATGCTTTCACTCTTATCCTAGCATTAGGATTAACCTCTTGTTCCACCTTAAAAAATATCGGACTCGAACCAACTAGCTTAGAAACGATTGCCGCTGTAAAACAAGTTTTAAACAGTAGTGCGTTTCGAGCAGTTAATACACTTCGTAAATTAAATAAGAATGGTGTTGATGGATTTGTACCTAGTGAGTTGCAACCTGTTTTAGGAAAATTAAAAAGTATCGGTCTTGGAAAAGATATTGAAAAAGTAGAACAAAGTATTACTAGAGTTTCAAAAATTATGGTAAACGAAAGTGAAGGAATTATCAATGACGCTGTAAAGGAATTGAAATTTAAAGATGCAGTAAAAATTGTAGTCGGTGGAGAAAATGCAGCAACTAATGCACTCAAAGGAATCATGTACTCTACTGTCAAAAAAAGATACAGCACAAAGATTGAAACAGAATTAGGAAAAACGGAAGCGCTTGAATTATGGCCTGTAGCAGCTAAAGCTTATAATTTATTTTCCAATAAAAAAGTAGATAGTTCACTTCCTGATTTTATGGCGGAGCGAGCAGTTGATGCTTTGTTTTTATCTATGGGAAAAGAGGAATCGAAGATTCGTAAAGATCCTAAGAAATTAGGGAAGGAAGTAGTGACGAAAGTTTTTGATTATTATGCTAAGAATAAAAGTAAAGGATAGTTTTTTTTTCGGTGGACGGTAGACGGTGAACGGACGCTTCGCTTGACGGGTTTGGCAAGTCTGACCGTCTACCGTCAAGCAAAGCGACCGTTTACCGTCTACCGAAAAAGAAATCTAGTTCGTAAGAACATTATAACAATGCTCTTACGAACTAGATTTTATTTCACAACAGCTATGATAGCCTTGGCTATCTTTTATTTTTTATACAAATTTATAACCTGACTTAGTAAAAGGAAGACTTCTTACTCTCTCACCTGTAGCTGCAAAAATTGCATTAGCCAAAGCAGGTGCCGCAGGAGGTGTTCCAGGTTCACCGACTCCTCCAGGATATTCATCTATGTCCATAATATGAACATCTATTTGTGGACAAACATTTAAACGAACCATTTCATATTGTGGAAAATTAGATTGCTCAACTGCTCCATCTTTCCAAGTGATTTCTCCATACAATGCCGCAGTCAATCCATAAATCAAACCACCTCTAACTTGCGATTCAACAATAGATGGATTCACCACATTTCCACAATCAATAGCGCAATGGTATTTATCAATTTTAAATTCTTTGTCTCCCACTTTCGTAATCTCAGCAACTTGAGCAACTATAGAACCAAACGATTTTACCAAAGCAATTCCTCTAAATTTATTTTCTCCTAATGCTGTACTCCAACCACTCATATCAGCAGCTTTGTCTAGTACTGCTTCGTGTCTAGGATGCTTACCTAATTTTGATTTTCTAAATTGATAAGGATCTTTACCCACAGCATGAGCACATTCATCCATGAATGATTCTGCAAAAAAACTATTTTGAGAATAGCCTACACTTCTCCAAAATCCAATTTGAATAGGCAAATCCATATTACCAAAAGCAACTCTTTTATTATTCATTGCATAAGGTAAATCTTCGATACCTTCTACCGTTGATTGATCCTTTTCAGGAGGCGTTGCCATCAAAGGCATGATTCTCTTTATAGCACTATTTTGGCAAGACTGTAAAACAGACATTGAATTAAAAGCTTCAATGTCACCGTTGTCATTCACCTTCGCTTTTAAGTTACAAGTTGCCATAGGACGGTAAGGATCATTTCGCATATCTTCCTCTCTTGAGAATACCGTTTGAATTGGAATGCCTGGCATCTCTTTCGCAGCTGCACCAGCAAAGCGTACAAAGTCAGGTTCACTTCGACGACCAAATCCACCGCCCAAATAAGTGATATTAATAAAGGTATCTGCTTTAGCAATACCAGTTGATTCATTTAATAAATTATGTACAATCGAGGCGCCTTGATGTCCAACCCATGCTTCGCATTTACCATCTTTTACTAGTACCGTACAGTTCATCGGTTCCATAGTTGCATGCGCCAAATAAGGAACATGATATCTACCTTCTACTATTTTGCCGCTCTCTTTTTCTAATTCGCCTAGCGCATCACCTTCATCAACTCGTATTGCAATTGGGTCTTCATCTAACTTTCGTATCATTTCCGCTTTAAGACTTTCCGTAGAAATATCAGCGTTGGCATTATCCTCTTCGGTATCTAAAGATCTAGCTGCATTGATTGCTCTCCAAGTGTTATCTGCAATCGCAATAGCAACTCCGTATTCAGTTATAAAAACTTTTTTGACTCCATTCATTTTTAGAATTTCATCTTCATTTTTAATTTTAGAAATTGTACCGCCAATCGTTTTAGGATGTCTTACTGCTGCAAAAAGCATATTGTCTAATCTAACATCTAATCCAAAAGTTGCTTCGCCTGTAACCTTCTGAGGAATGTCTATTCTCGCTACAGGTTTGCCGATCACTTTATAATCTTTTCTATTTTTAAGTTGAGGTAATTCTTTAACTTCAATTGTAGCTGCCTCTTCTGCTAGTTCGCCATACTTGAATTTTTCATTACTTTTTTTATTAATGACTTGACCACTTTTAGCATAGCAGTCTGTGGGTTTTACATCCCATCTTTTAGCAGCAGTTTGAATCAACATCTCTCTCGCTGTAGCTCCTGCGTAACGCATGTTGTTCCATCCATCAGCAATAGAAGTACTTCCTCCTGTAACTACAATTGGCAAAAATGAATACAAAGTTTCCTTAGCAGTATAAGCTTTGAAAATATTTGGATTATCCTGAGTCACTACTAAATTATTAGTATAAGGAGATTCAGGTTGCGGATGAATAACTTTTATTTGAGACATATCCACTTCCAATTCTTCCGCTAACATTTGAGGCAATGCGGTGTAAACTCCTTGCCCCATTTCCGCACGAGGAACAGCTAACGTAACTGTATTATCAGGAGCGATACGAATCCATGCATTAAGAGAATCACCATCTCCTAATCCTTTTCCTGAATATTTTCTAACTGCACTTTTTGCATACATGAATCCTCCTACACCTGCAACTAATCCTACACCTACCAATCCTCCAAATCCAAGAAATGCTCGACGAGTCCATTTACGAGCAGTACTCTTTTCTTTGTTTTGTTCAGCCATGATATTATATTTTTTAAATTTTCGGAAAAGCATTGTTATAAAATGAATTTCCGAAAGTCTTTTTTATTAAATTAAATTTTATCGTTTGAATCTTCCGTAGAAACTGATCCTAATAATTCGCTAGGATTTTTTCTATTCTTTGCAGCAGTTTGAACTGCAGCGACAATTCGATTATAAGTTCCGCATCGACAAATATTTGTTATTTTAGTTTTGATATCTTCTATCGTAGGATCAGGATTATTATCCAATAATTCTTCGGCTGCCATAATCATCCCTGATTGACAATATCCACATTGAGGAACTTGATGTTCAATCCAAGCAGCTTGAACTGCTGATAATTTTCCATTGTCTGCAATACCTTCAATCGTTGTGATTTTTTTTCCTTCAAATGCTACGACAGGAAGTGTACAAGTACGTGTAGCAACACCATCAATATGAACGGTACAGATCGGAAGAGCGTCG
>JALZVK010000057.1 GCA_023301005.1 Saprospiraceae bacterium
TCAAGAGATACAGTCGTTCCTTCAAGAGATAATTCAAACTCATAGGTTTTTTTATCTTTTTCAAAGTAAGGAATAAGCTTTGTATAGTTTCAAAAAGCTACAAGCAATAAACCTGTAGCAAGTGGATCGAGTGTCCCCGTATGTCCAATCTTCTTAAGATTATACTGTTTTTTAAGCTTTCGAATAACATCAAAACTGGTCATTCAGATTGGTTTATCAACAAGGAGAAAGAAATCTTTTTTATTTGATACTGTAGTCATAAGAGTCTGGAGATGAGAAGAAAGTTGGAAATGTATCTATCAGAAGTTTTGGATGCGTAAATGAAAGATCTTTTAAATTAAAATATCCAAGATCAAGAAGGAGTTTTCCACTCATATTGTCTTTTGTAATAAAATGAGAGCTTCCATCTGCAAGACATGAAAAGAAACATGCTCTTGAATCAGTAGAACCAGTTCTATTATCTCACATTACAAAATAATTCCCTTTTGGTATTTCATAAATATTCTGCTTATTCTTTCCGCTTACATATGTAGAATTTGCATTAGATTCTCAAAGATATCATTCATCAAGCTCTGCAAATTCAGTTTGCCCTTCTATTTTTAAAAACACTTTTCATTCTTCTATCTTCAATGTATCACCTGGAACCCCAATAATTCTTTTTATAAAAAATTCTTTTTCTTCTGATGACTTTAAGCGAAAATTACTTTTTATTTCTGCCCATATTCATGTGTTATTTGGATCAATTTTTGGTCTAAATACAACAACATCTCATCTATCAGGATCTCATTTTTTAATATTTCACATCTCTAGATATGAAAATCTATCAACAATAATAAACTGTCCATCATAGTAACTATCATACATTGACTGTCATTTTATTTGAAATGGTGAAATAAAAACAGTTTTCACAAACATCACTACGATAATAATTATTATTATGTCTTTCAGAAAGTCGAGTATTTCGTTTTTTATATTTGAAGTTTCCAAGTCTTTTTCGGTAAGGTGTCAGTAAAATTTAATTCGCAAACATTATAATCTCTTTTCATGATTTGCAAGAAAAAACACAAAAACATTTAATGAAAAAATAATAAAAAAATCTAAAAATTACTTGTATTTTTTTAGCATAACCTCAAGTGCTAGTAATAGAGAATTAAATGCAGTATTTTTATTAGAACACGATGATTCTATATAATAATCATTCAACATTTTCTTAAAGGATTCATTCCTTATAGATTCAGAAATACATTTCCAATTTGGAATACTCTGCCTATTTAATTTAAAATAATATTGCATTATCGTTTGCAAGGAAGGAGTAATTCTAGAATAAAAAGAAAGATCCGAATAATTCTTCAAATAATCTTCTGAGACTTTTCTATTTTTCAAAATAAATACTTTTATTTCTTGTAATTCATTATCAGTAAGTGAGGGTAGAGCAGATTCTGCAACTTCTTTCGCTAAGTCAATAATATAGTTCTGATTTTTAAGATTTACAATAGGCACTCATGACGATAAAAAAGTTGATATTCTTCTTACAAAACTACACTTCTCTTTTTCAAGTACTTTCTTAAGCTGAGTTTCTGAACATGATATTATTTCAATTTCAACTCACTCTATAATCAAAACACTTTGCCTTAATTCATCTATGCTCGAATCTAGTATAAATAAATCTATATCAGATCATTCTTTCAATAATTCTCTTGAAAAGGATCCGCACAAAAAAACTGTTTTACTATTCTGTTTAAGAAATTTATTCAATATATCTAAATATTGTTCATAAATGAGTGCCTTTCATTCAATTCCAATGTCTTTTAAAGTTATACTCATCTTCTATAGATTATTTTCATTTACTTTAACACATAATAAAAAAATCTAAAATAATTTTAGATTTTTTTTAGCTATATTATGGTGTCAGTAAGTGGAGTTGAACCACCGACCTCAGGGATATGAATCCTGTGCTCTAACCAACTGAGCTATACTGACATTTTAAAAGCAGGAGTATTATAAAATATTTTCTATAATTGCAAATTTTTGTATTGCAAATTTAGTTTACCGTATTCCCTGTAAAGTAATCAAAGTTTCAAGTTTTTTCATTGTATTCATATTGTACACCATATCCTTCGTATTGTTGAAAGTCTACAGGATTGTGATCAATCTTTCATTTTTCGAGTAGTTCTTTTCCATTTTTAGCTGGAATTCAATCGCTTTCTTCCATATACGCTGTATTTGCAAGGTCAAGATACAACAGGTTTAGTTCTCTTGTTGCTTTATTCACAAAATTTTGACAACTTGCATCAGACATCGCAAGCTCTTTTGTCTCTTCATTAAACTCTCAAAAAATCTGAGTTCTTGCTTTTCCAATATCAGCAATCAATTTCCCATTCAAGCTTAGTTGTCCTCATTTAAGTCCATTCATAATATTCTCAAGCTCTGAAGATAAACTTGCACAAGCCTCATCACCTGGCTCAATAGTTCTTCACATATTCAAGAACATATAAATAGATTTCTCTCTATCTCATCACTTTCACTGCATAATAGCTGACATTATTTTTGCTCCTTCTAAGGAGTCATCAATTGCTGATGCTACCTTATAATATTTTGCTGCCTGAAGAGGTTCGTTTTTATAAAAATAATATACAAAAGCAAGTGAAAAAGGGATCATATCATTTTTACATGGGTTTCTATATTTCTCATCGTTCCATATTTTTTGAAGATCAAACTCTTTATCAATAAGTTCAATTTTGTCCATATCACAAAAATTCGCGATTCATTTCTCTCATATTGTTACTCACTGCTGCGTATATTTTTCTTTATCTTTTAATCACAGATCTTCATATGCCTCATTACTACTTGGAAGCAGTAACATTCCAATAATGTATGGATGGTCAAAGTATGGATTTAATGTTGTGATAATATCAAGAATCGCAAATAAATATTTTTTATAAGCAGAGTCTATCGCATTCCCTCAAATATATTGAATAGCCTGAAGCCAATATTTATCAGCAATAATATTTGAAAACCCAAAGGTCGTTCTTGCTGCTACTTCTGGCTTTGGGAGATTTTCTGGATGTTTTACAAATTCAGCCCTAATTTGTAAGTGTTTTTTATAATTTTGTTCTCACACGAAAAAAGCTCAAATAAAAAACATAAGTATCAGTACGAAAAAAAATCCCTTTTTTATCATATTATTTCATTATATTTGCAACAGCAATCTGTCAGCCTACTACTTTTTGTTCAGAACAAGCAAGTAATTCGCTTGGCTGTATTTCTTTTTCAAGCTCAATATCCTCGCGTAGAATGCTATTTTTTTCAACAACATTTACTGTTGGTTCTACATTCTTTGTATCAACTTCATTTAATAATTCAAAATATCAAAGAATAGAATTCGTACTTGATGACAAATTTCCAAGATTTTTTGGAGTAAGTTTTGCAAGATTTTCAGCAATTTTTTTGATTTCTTCTTGAGTTACAG
The DNA here is from genome assembly GCA_023301005.1 of Saprospiraceae bacterium. GTDB lineage: Bacteria > Bacteroidota > Bacteroidia > Chitinophagales > Saprospiraceae > CAJQQY01. Next base: position 3,470 of record JALZVK010000057.1, read on the forward strand.
ACATTTTTTTATATTATTTTAACTATAGATGTTCCCACACAATATAATTTGTATCAAAAAAAAATCAAGTAATGGATTTCAAAAAAAAATTAGAAAAAAAATTGAAAGACGAAGTACTCGTTCAAAAACATAGGAAACAAGCCTCTAAATCAATTTTTTTATTTTCCGCATTTGTGTTTTTTTCAAATATTTTTCTCGTAGGATCTGATAAAAATGAAAATCTTTGATTTTTAAGATTTCTCCTTCCTTTCTCATATTCATTTTTTCTCGCTTCTATGTGTTTTCTTGCACTCTGTACTGTGGAAAATTTACTTCCTGAAAAATTTAAACAATACAAAAAATTCATAAACATTGTTATTATTATACTTTTTGTAATACCGACTCTTGTCTTTTTTATCCAGGGAGCCTCAGCTATTAACTAAATATATATGAAAAAAATAATACTTTTTGTCTTATCTTGCTTATTCCTTAGCTCTTGTAGTATTCCTTTTATTTGATGAGACAAGGAAGAAACTGAAAACCAAGATAGCGTAGAAGTAGAATCTTCTACAACAGATTTTAAAAACGATGTTATTTCTA
>JALZVK010000058.1 GCA_023301005.1 Saprospiraceae bacterium
TTTTTTGTAAATTCGCGCAAAATTTGAAATCACATATAAAGAAGTTATTTAAATAAAAAAATCACGTAATGAAATTAGAAGAATTAGTAGCAGTAAGTGGAATGGCTGGAGTTTTTAAATTAGCAGCAAACCGTAACAATGGTTTAATCATAGAAGATTTGGGTTCAGGTAAGAAAAGATTCGCTTCAGCAAGAAAGCATCAATTCACACCTTTAGCATCAATTGCGATTTTTACCTTAGAAGATTCAACGGAGTTGAAAGTAGTTTTCAGGTCGATGTTAGAGCAAATTGAAAGTAATCCAATTCCTGCAACAAAAGCTTCTTCAGCTGATTTGCATGCTTACTTTAAAAAAATATTACCTGATTATGATGAAGATAAAGTTCATACGAGTGATATTAAAAAATTAATCAAATGGTTCAATTTCTTGAATGAGAAACAACTCATTGATATGATAGATGAGGATGAACCTGAAGAAGAAAAAACAGAAGAAAAGGAAGAAGTTAAAGCAGAAGAGAAGAAAGAAAAAAAACCTAAAAAAGCAACTTCAAAAAAAGCAAAGAAACCTGAAGTTGAAAAAGCAGGTAAAAAGAAATAATTTTTTTACTCTTTCACACATACGATACAACACCTTATACATACATGATTCACCTAAAACCTTTGACCCCAAGACAACGAAAATATTTACCTAACGAATTTAAATTAACAGTTTGGTCTAAAAGTAGGCCTTACTATAATGAACTTCTTAAAAGAGAGATTCAGTCTGTCGAAGATTTAGAAAATTGGTTATTAGATAGAAGTGAATTATCTGCGATAATTCGAGAAGAATTTAATTGGCGTTATGTCAATGTAAGTCGAGATACTGAGAATCAACAAGCTGCGGAATTATATGAATATGCTATTCAAGAGTTAGCTCCGAAAATTACTTCTATAGAAAATCAGTTGAATGAGAAATTATTAAATTGTTCATTCACTCCGATGCTTCCTGAAGAAAAGTATTTTATTCATTTACGAAGTATAAAAAATATCTTCGATTTATTTCGGAAAGAAAATGTACCATTATTTACAGAGGAAAGTTTGACCTCAAAAAAGCATGGAGAGCTTTTTTCAAAAATGGTCATGTATATAGAAGGAAAAGAATATACGATTCAGCAAGCTTCTTCTTTATTAGAAAAAACTGACCGAGCGTTAAGAGAAAACGTTTATAAAAAAATTGCTACCCGCATCCTTAAAGATTCCCAACCGATAAATGATGTAATGAATCAATTAGTTACGCAACGACATCAGATTGCGAAGAATGCTAATTTTGAAAATTACAGAGATTATAAATTCAAAGCTTTAGGTAGGTTTGATTATACAATTGAAGATTGTTTTAATTTTCATGAATCAATTGCTACAGAAATTCTACCTATCTATGAAGAACTTCATATCTCAAGAAAAAAAGATATGCAGTTAGAGGAATTGCGCCCTTGGGATGTAAATGTTGATCCTGAAAAGAGATCACCACTTCAACCTTTTTTTAATTCAAATGAATTAACTGAAAAATCGATTAGATGTTTGAATAAAATAAGTCCTTTGTTTGGAGATTGTATTGCAACAATGAGGCAGATGGGACATTTAGATTTGGATTCAAGAAGTGGAAAAAGACCTGGAGGTTATAATATGCCTTTGCCGATAACTGGCGCACCGTTTATTTTTATGAATGCTGCGGGGACGGTTAAAGATGTGTGTACCATGTTACATGAAAGTGGACATGCTGTTCATTCTTTCTTAACTCATCATATCAATATCAGCACTAATAAAAAAGTACCTTCTGAAGTTGCGGAGTTAGCTGCAATGACAATGGAATTAATTACGATGGATGCGTGGGATGTGTTTTTTGATAATGAAGATGATTTACGCAGAGCGAAAATCTGGCAGTTGAAAAAAATAATAAATGTATTGCCTTGGGTGGCTACTATTGATAAATTTCAACATTGGTTATACACTCATCCAAATCATACTGTTGAAGAAAGAAAAAATGAATGGCTTAAGATTCATAAAGAGTTAAGTCCTTCTACAATTAACTGGGATGGATTTGAGGATTATAGAGGCAATTTATGGCATAGACAATTACATATTTTTGAAGTGCCATTTTATTATATCGAATATGGATTTGCACAGCTAGGTGCAATTGCTATCTGGAAAAATTTTAAAGAAAATCCTAGCGTAGCGATTCAACAATATATCAATGCGCTTAAATTAGGATACACTCAACCTATTGGAGAGATTTATAAAACTGCTGGTATTGAGTTTAATTTCTCCAAAGAATATGTTAGAGAATTGGGAGCATTTGTAAGAAAAGAATTAAACGCACTTATAGTTAAAGAGGTGGTTATAAGTGACGAGTGATGAGTCTTCATTCCATAGGAATGAGTAATTGAAAAAACAAACAACATGTACAAAGGAAAAAAAGTCATTGCTGTATTACCTGCTTATAATGCAGCGCTAACTCTAGAGAAAACGTATAAGGAAATTCCTTTCCCACTAGTCGATGAGGTTATTCTATGTGATGATGCGAGTAAAGACAACACTTCTGAATTAGCAAAAAGAATTGGAATCAAACATGTTATTCGTCATGAAAAAAATAAAGGCTACGGAGGTAATCAAAAATCTCTTTACAACAAGGCTTTAGAATTAGGTGGCGATATTGTTATTATGTTACATCCTGATTATCAGTACACTCCGCTATTGATTCCTTCTATGGTAAATATTATTGGTGAGAATTTGTATCCTGTTGTTTTGGGTTCAAGAATTTTGGGCAAAGGTGCGCTTAAAGGAGGAATGCCTATTTATAAATATATCGCTAATCGTATATTGACATTTACTCAAAATGTTTTAGTCAATTATAAATTATCAGAGTATCATACTGGTTACCGTGCTTTTAGTAGAGATGTTTTGGAAGGTATTAATTTTAATGAAAATGATGATGACTTTGTATTTGATAATGAGATGTTATCTCAAATCATTTATGCAGGTTTTGATATTGGGGAGGTGACTTGTCCTACAAAATATTTTGAAGAAGCTTCGTCTATTAATTTCAAAAGAAGTGCTCAATATGGAATGGGAGTACTACGAGTTTCGATAGGACATTTTTTCCAAAGAATGGGAATCGTTAAACTTAATATGTATAAGAAACCTAATTAATTTTATTCGGTTGACGATCAACGGCTGACGGTCTGTGCAATTTTGTTTAGAAATAATTAATAATAGTCTTCACGACTTGAATTAAAAATTTTGTTTCTTTTCAAATATGGAATACCTTAGAGAAGGTCTAAAGGAAGGAAATTTAAATCAAATATTAGAGAATTGATTTATGATTCAGATTGTCTGTCGTTTTCTATCATATCAATAGCCTTTCGACTAATAAAAATAGCAGCTAAAACGAGTGTATATGTAAGAGTTGCAGTCATATTTTGGCTCAAAAATTAATTAATTCGCATAAATACATTGTAAATCTAGTATTTAATTACTGTATCCTTCTTGCGAAACTTTTACCTCAAATGTAATATGCCGACAAATCTAAACAATAAGACACAAGAATTAAAATCTTACCTCGACTCTTGTGTAGAAAAATTTAATACTTCCGAATTTATTGAAACAGATCCTATCTCTATTCCTCATCAATTCAAGAAACGTCAAGACATTGAGATTACTGCTTTTTGGGTAGCAATGTTGGCGTGGGGGCAACGTAAAACGATTATCAATAAAGCGAATGAATTAATTCAATTGATGGATGGCGCACCTTATGATTTCATTGTAAATCATAAGGAAAAAGATAGAAAAGCATTTCTTGATTTTAAACATCGGACTTTTCAAGCAACGGATACGCTTTATTTTTTAGAGTTTTTTCAAAATTTTTATAAAGAAAATAAAACACTTGAAAATGCTTTTGCTAAACATCTCACTCCTGAAAGTAAAAATGTAGAAGCTGCTTTAAAAGGTTTTCATGAGACTTTTTTTGAATTACCTGATTCGCCAAAGCGTACTCGAAAACATGTCTCTACTCCTATCAGAAATTCTTCTTGCAAAAGATTAAATATGTTCCTTCGTTGGATGGTTAGACCGAATGATACAGGTGTTGATTTTGGTTTATGGAAAAATATAAATACGAATCAATTACTCATTCCGCTAGATGTACATGTGGATAGAGTCGCTCGACGGCTTGGTCTTTTGAAGAGAAAACAAACGGATTGGAAATCGGTGGTGGAACTAACGAATAATTTAAAGGAATTGGATAAGGATGATCCTGTGAAGTATGATTTTGCTTTGTTTGGGATTGGAGTTTTGGAGAAGAAGTGATTTGAATAAGGGAACGCTGCGCTAAGGGAAGACGGATTTGAGAAGTTTGAAGTTTCACGAAATGACTTGTTATCTTCTTGTTTTACTTACTTCGTAAGTTGATTAATGTTATAAAAAAACGTCTAAATTTTCATTTTGAAAATTTAGACGTTTTTTATAACAAAGTATTTACGGAGTAAATAAAATAAGTTAATTCGTCAAACTTCTAACTTCTCAAATCCGTCTTCCCTTATTCCCTTGTTCAAATCAATCCTTCATATACTCCTCAAACGTCTTAATCTTAATAGGCATTTGTTCCGCTTTTTCTAACAATGTATTTACGTCAGTCATTTGTTTTTTAAATCCATCAAACTTATCAATCACAATTAGCATATCCTTTTCTAATATTGCTAACTTACTCAACTGTCGAGCTGATGGTTTCCCTGGATATTGACTAATGCCTAAATACAAAGTTGAAATTTCTTCTCGCAAAGCTTCCCCCTCATCTACATAAAAATCGCCTTCCAATGCCACTAATGACGCTTTGTATTTCTCTACATCAGTCGCAAACTTAGTGAGCTTTTTACTTAATTTCTTTTTCAAATCTTTGTCTGTCAAATCCTTTGCTTGAGTGTGCATATCTTGCATAACATAATACATATGTCCTAATTGATTAGTCATATCATAAAGTTTCATAGAAGCTTCATGTTGTACTTGTCTATCAGCAGGAGAATAATTTGCATCAGGATCCCAAGCTAATTTTACTTTAGTTTCAAATACATCTTTACCTTTTTTGATTTTTATATTATAATCTCCCGCAGGTAATGATGGTGGAAAAATAGAACCAAACAATGCCATCCGATTATTTGTCGGAGCAGCTTTTGGTCTTTTTATTCTTACAGGAAGTGGGACTAAATTAATCCCTGCACTTTTCCCTGCTGGTAGTTCTTGAATAAAATTTCCTTCCGTATCAAATACTTCCAATTTCATTTTTCCAAAAGTATGACGCTTCTTCATATAGTAAGTGATGTACGCTACATTTGGAGGATTCGGAGCAACAAAATTTCCACCACCACCAAACGGTGAACCACCTCTTGATAATTTTAAGTAAGTAGGCTTCGTATCAAAAAAGTGTAATTTCTCTGTAATGACATCTTTATTAATTTGACGTAACGGAGTAATATCATCAATGATAAAAACGCCTCGTCCGTGCGTTCCAATTATAACAGCATCTTCCCGTGGATGAATCGCAATAGCACGCACTCCATTATGAGGCATATTATTATCAAATCTTTTCCATAAAATTCCACCATCAACTGAAATATAAAAACCTCTTTCTGTACCTAAGAAAAGTAAGTTCTCGGTTTTTAAATCTTCTCGAATTACATGAGCGTAACCCTTTACCGTTTCCGTAACCAATGAAGTCCAAGTCTTTCCTAAGTCAGTAGTTTTGAAAACATAAATTCCTAGGTCACCACTCTTATGTCCATCAATTGTTACATAAGCTGTATTCTTATCGAAGTGACTTGGCTCAATAGAAGTTACCCAAAGTCCTTTTGGTAAATTTGGAATATTCTTAGTTACTTCATTCCATTTCTTACCTCCATTAGAAGTCACTTGCACCAATCCATCATCTGTACCGACCCAAATTATTTTTTCAGATAAAGGTGATTCTGCTATTGCATAAATCGTCGTGTTATTTTCCGCAGTAGAATTATCAATAGAAAGTCCACCTGATTTTTTTTGACGTTGGCGTTGTTTGTCATTAGTAGTTAAGTCAGGTGAAATCTTTTCCCAACTGTCTCCTCTATTTTCAGTTTTAAATAAAAACTGCGCTCCAAAATATAATCGCTCAGGATTGTTCAGACTAATATGCATTGGTGCATTCCAATTAAAACGATAATCAGGTTCTCCTTTTTCAGGAAGTGGTTTGATGTCTTTGCTCTGCCCATCTGATAAATCATATCGAACGATATTTCCACCTTGCGATTCTGCGTAGACAATATTTTTATCGGTAGGATGTCGAAGAGAATAAAATCCATCACCGCCATTTGTAAATTCCCAATCTTTATTTTCGATACCTGCTGGCGACTGCGAAGGTCCTATCCACGAACCATTGTCTTGCAATCCTCCATAGATATTATAAGGTTTCTCATCATCGACACTTATATGATAAAATTGAGATAACGGTAAATCCATAAACATCTCAAAAGAATATGCGCCATCCAATGAGCGATAACCACCACCATCAGTTGCGATAACTACATGCTTAGTATTCATAGGATTTATCCAAACATCATGAATATCAGAATGGACATTTTGACCTCCAGCAGTTCGCCAAGTGTCGCCACTTGTTTTACTTACGGTCAAATTTAATCCACACTTGTAAATTGTATTTTCATCCTTCGGGTCAACAACTAATCGAGAAAAATAAAAAGGTCGTACCGTTACATTAAAATCTTTAGAAACATGCTTCCAACTTCCCCCCCCATCTTCAGATTTGTATAAACCTTTATCTTCTTTCTTTTCACATTCGACAGTTGCATAAACAATGTCAGAATTAGAAGGAGCAACTTCAACTGCCATTCTTCCTAATTCTCCTTTTGGAAATCCGTTGTGAATTTTATTCCAAGTTTTTCCTCCGTCAGTAGTTTTATATAAACCACTACCCTTTCCACCTGATCTAAAAAAATCTGGATTTCTTCTATGGTCCCACATCGCTGCATATAAAACATCTGGATTATTTTTATCCATCGACAAATCTGCACAGCCCGTATTTTTATCTACATATAAAATCTTATCCCAAGTCTTTCCTCCATCCATAGTTTTGAAAACTCCACGTTCTTCATTTGCATTCCAAAGATGTCCTTGCGCTGCTGCGTAAACGGTATTTGAATTTTTAGGATGAATTTGAATTTTAGAAATTCGTTCTGTTTTTTTCAACCCCATATTTTCCCAAGTGTTACCGCCACTTGTTGTTTTATAAATTCCATCGCCATAGGAAACACTATTACGAACCCAAGGCTCACCCGTTCCTACCCAAACTGTATCAGGATAATTTTGGTCAATAGCTATCGAACCAATAGATTGTGTATGCTCATCAAATACTGGACGAAAAGTTGTACCCGCACTATTTGATTTCCAAACACCTCCGTTGGCTGCACCTACATATAACACTTGAGGATCACTTTCTACCGCATCAATTGTAGTGATACGACCACTCATAACTGCAGGCCCGATACTTCTTGCACTCATTCCTCCGAAAGAAATTTTTACTGCACCATCTTGTGAATATGAATTATCTGGAATTGAAAAGAAAAGTAGAGAGAGAAATATAAAGTAAATGTTTCGTTTCATTTTTTTTGTTTTTTAAAATTTCAAACAAACTTAAAAAAAAGACCTATCGGAATTAATTCCGAT
>JALZVK010000059.1 GCA_023301005.1 Saprospiraceae bacterium
AAACTTCATAATTCGAATGTTCGAATGTTCGAATGCTCCCTTGTTCAGATAAATCGTAAAATTAGCGAAGCGTTCCCTTTTTCCCTTATTCTTATCCTTTCTTCAAAAAAAGATTTCGGGCCTCTCTTCGATTAGAAACTCCAATTTTAGAATAGATTTTATTGATATGAGATTTGACAGTACTTAGTTCTACAAATAGCAAACTAGCAATTTCTTTATTCGATTTGCCATCGCTGATGAGTTGATGAATTTCTTTTTCTTTTTGAGTTAAAATTTCATCGAACGAAGGAGTCGGAGTTGAGGCGATTGTAGGAGCTACTAATTGTTTTTCTAAAATTTGATTATCATTTTTGAGTTGAAAAAATTTGACTAATAATCCAAGCGATAATAAAGAAAGAAAACCAATAAGTAATTTTACCCACATTGGTAAAGTCGTATCTTCATTAGCATGATATTTTACTTTCAATAAATAATTTTTGGTATAAATAGAATTTGGAATTTCTTTTTTTAGTCGTTGAGTAAAGCCTTGATAAAAAGTAGGATCTCTATCAAAATATTCATCGAAATCCGTATTATTAATGGCAGCCAAAGCGACTAATGTATTGCTACAAGTATCTGCGAAGTTTTTTAAATCAACATGTAATTTATCTTCTGAAAATTTCAACTCCGTTGGAAATTTTATTCTATGAAAATAAAAACGTGGAAATACAATATTTGAAAGTTTCCGCATCAAATGATTTTTCTTATTTCCTATGATTTCAAATTTTCCGAAAGGTGCAGTTGTTGTTTGGTCAGCATAGATTTCAACATGCTCTCCATCTTGTATCAAAATATGTACAAAATTATGATCTTCGCCCCCTACATATAAACAAGCATCGTAATCCGTATTTTGTTTTTTCATTAAATAAAGTCGGTAGTACTGACTTTCGTTAGGTAAGTTGTCGCCCTCTAAAATAAAATTCCCAAGACTATCTATTGGAGCAGTATGTACTATCATATCAGGACTTGTACGATAATAGTCGCTTAGTTTTTTTACAGCAGCAAGGAAAATTTTTGGTTGCCAATCATCATTTAAATTCACCTTTCCTTTTATGGAATATTGAGCTTGAGTAATATTTCCCAAAAAGAAGAATAAAAGAAAAATAGCAGATTTTAAGGATGACATATATTTTTAAATTTAATCTCATTTTACTAATTCAAAAGTCGCACTTTTTTTTTATAAAAAAAATTAACATATTGCTATTTGAAATACAAAGGGGAATCTTTACCTTTATTATACACACCCAATAGACAAAAGAATTTTTCTAAAATTTCTAAGAGCTTGTTGGGAAATTAGATTTTAAGATAAAATATAATTTCCCAACAAGTTCTAATTAGTGTAATACTAGAAACAAACATACTCAAATATTTATGCGTTCATCGAATTCAAGATTCAAACATCTTCGTTTTATTATAGCGAGTAATAAGCGGTCATTTACTGACCCTATTACGTGGTTTGTGTTTTTCCTATTGACGGTAGGATTTTGCACACTACATTTTTTGAATATTTATTATTTGATAGAAAATCCTCCATGTGGATTTTTGGAATTTGTAGTGAATAATGATTGTATAGAAGGAGGTAGAAAAGCTACTCCAATGAATGCCTTTTTGATGTTATTGAAAAATAGTTTGGTGTACACTTTATTTATGATGATGCCAGTTTATTTTAATGTGGTAATACTCAAAAAATATATCATTGATAATAGCACGGGAACTATCCTTTCTTATGTGCCTTATCTTTTAGCGGTGTTGATCAATGCATTGTTATTTGCTTGGGTGATGCATTTTATTTATCATCAGTTTCCATCATTTATGAAAGTTCAGTTTCGATACTTAGTTAATGTGTTGACGATATTTGGAACGCAGTTGGTCGCTACAGGTTTGTTATTTAGAAGAGATATGTTGGAGTATATTCGAGAATTGGAAAGAGCGAAAAAGAGAGAGCAAAAATTTAAAGAAGAGAATTTTCAACTTAAAGAAAAACTCCAAGACATCGAAATTAGCGGAGATAGTAATGTCCTCAAAGTAGGTACTAAAAAATCGTATAAAATTATTCAACTTAAAGATATTCTCTACCTTCAAGGAGATGGTAATGAACCTCTTATTTTTACAAATGACGATTCTCGAAAATATCGTGGTTCCAAAAGTATGAGTGACTATAAGGAACATTTACCTACCGATCAATTTATACAAGTACACCGTAGCTATATTGTTGCAAAAGATAAAGTGGTAGGACGTAAAGGTAATGTCTTACTCCTAAAAGATGTGGATGTAGAAATTCCTATTAGTAAATCGTATGAGTCGAAAGTAGATAGAGATGAAATTATTGGTTTCCAACCTGAGATTGATAAAGTTATTTCAGCATTGAAAAATGGGAATTCGTAAGTTTTATTTTACGAAAAAATAAAAGCCAGATTAACGATTGAGTTTCGTTAATCTGGCTTTTTTGTTTTTTCATTCATATATTTTAATTTAAAAAAACCAGTACGATCTCTCTGAGGTCGGAATATCTTTTTAATATAAATATTACTAAGAGCTTGTTGGGAAATTATATTTCGGCTAAAAACGCTCATTTTTTGAT
>JALZVK010000060.1 GCA_023301005.1 Saprospiraceae bacterium
ATTCACACGAAAGATTAATGCTGGATAGTGGATAACCAATTGATAAAGGTTTATTCCATTTAATGACGTTATTGGATTTTTTGACATACTGTCTATTCTCCAACGTCGATGAATATTCCTTAATTATTGGAGTCACATCTGTCTGTAATCGAACTCGCTTTTGCGGTTTGGCATACTTTAAACATTGTGTCAAAATTTGTTTAGCCTGTTGTTCATACGATTCTTCATTCCAAGCAATATCGTGTATTGCCTTGAATATGCTGGAGAATTGATAATGAAATAACGGACTTAAACTTAATTCAACCAGACTATCAGCATTCTGATAGCTGGATAAGGCCATGACTAGGTTGGTTAAAGCTTTGGAACGATTTATGTCCAGCTTTAATATATCATGGCAGAACTGCTCACTTGGATTATTTTTCACACCTTTCCTAGTGCAAGTAGTCTGCCTTTTTTTTCCTACCTAGTTTTTGTCAAAACTCTAAAAAATAGATCAAAGATTGGCGTTCGAAGTTACTAAACTACATACGATGAAAGTATTATTAACACTTATTATCACATTAACATCCATTCTTTATATGAATGGGCAATCACAATCAGAATCTAATGCTGGTTGGATGGCTGGGGAATATGGCGTTTGGTTTCAACTCTTTGGAGGATCGAGATTGGATGGCGTACTTGCTAGTGGATACGATTATGTAGATGGCGCAGAAGAAATTGTTGATAAATTACCGTCTACAGGTTATGTTTTAACGAGTTTTACAAATAGTGCTCATGGATATTTCTTTACATTAAGAAATAATACTAAAATGGATGTTGCCAGTATTCATCCAGATTTTGTTCCTAGTGAAGAAAATGAACAAGTGATTTTGGATGTAATAGATATTTTTAAAAAATCAGGAAAAAAGGTACTTCTTTATATAGCGACAGATGGCCCAGGAGCATCAGCAGGTACTCCTGATAATGAGGAATATACGGCAGCTTGGGATGCTTTTGTTGAGTCGGATTATGATGGAGATGAGGCTTTAGCTTATCGGGATCTTTGTCAGGGTTTTATGGAAAGATTAGCGCCAGTGGTAGATGGCTATTGGTTGGATCATATTGGTGGAATGGCTGGTGAACCTGAAGATTTTGTAGCTATGATAAAAAGTGTAGATCCTACTGCTGCAATAGCATTAAATAGCGGTGGCGAGGATTTTACATATGATGACGGAAGCACGATGTGGGTTCCGGGTGTTCCCGATTTTAGAGTGGAACGTGATTTTAAGATTAAAAAGCATGGAACATCTTCTTCTACCGCAGATTATACTGGAGGACATCCTACGCCATTAGGTCTTGGAGCACCACCCAACGATTGGTCTGTTGAAGAATTCACTCATTGTGATATGATAAACGAACCTTGGGATACTTATGAAGGGAAAAAGGTTTTGAAACATGCCTTTGTGCCTATGCAAAATTTTTGGACACCTCCTACTGCGGATCTTATGTTTACCGATGTTGAGCAGGCTTACAGATTTGTGCGCAGATTAACAGATGCTGGAGCTGCAATGACCTGGTCAACATCTAATCGTTTTGGAAAAATGAGTGAAGACGAATTGGAGATATTGGAAGAGGTAGATAAAAGAATGCAAATGTCTCCTATGCCTGATTATGTTCCTTATACAAGACCAGAGGGAGCTATCTTAGTTGGGGATGATGCAACATGTGAAGTGGTTACTAATGAGTTAGTAGAGACTACCAAAACTGTAGGTCCATGGGATTTAGAGGTCTTATACCAAGTTCCAGAATGGACAACGACTACTATAGATGAAGTCGATGGATATACATCGATTCTTTATAAATCTATAGACTATTTAGGAGAGCCAGTTGAAGTTTATGCCTATTATTCTGCTCCAGAGAGTATCCCACCAGTTGGTGGTTGGCCTGCTGTTGTATTTGCCCATGGAGGAGGTGGTTCAGCTTTAACTTGGCCAGTAAAAAAATGGAATGACAATGGATATGCAGCAATAACTATGGATTTAGAAGGGCATTATCCTATAACAGATTTAGGAAACCCTAATCCAGGGCCGTCCCGTGTTGGTGTTTGGGATGATTACCAATTACCAATTGAAGAACAGTGGTATTATCATGCAGTTGCTCAAATTATTATAGGACATACGCTTATAGCTTCGTTTCCAGAGGTTGATGCAAGTAAAGTAGGACTTCTGGGAGCCAGTTGGGGAGGGACACTTACGAGTACGGTAATGGGAGTAGATAGTGATCGATTGGCTTGGGCGACACCTGTATATGGGGCAGGATATTTATCTGATTCAGACGGTCACCAAGGGGATGCACTTAATGATGGTCCTGAAACAGAATTTGTAAATGCAAATTACGATGGAAGGGTTTATTTTGATAGAGTAACATTTCCAACTTTATGGCTTAACAGTACGAATGACTTTCATTTTGCACTTACCGCTAACCAACAATCTTCTCAGGCGGTGAATGGTGATGTAACCTTGCGTTATTCTAAAGGTTTTCCTCACAGTAATTTAGCTTGGGCAGGAATTAGCGAAGTTTATGCCTTTGCTAATCAAGTAGTAAATGATGGCGCTGCTATGCCAGAATTAGCTAAGCCAAGTATTACTTCGAACATTGCCACGGTGTCTTTTAATGCAGAAGCAGGAATAAGTAGTGCAGAGTTATTGTTTACAACGGACGGTGATGATGTCATTTGGCCAGATCGTGTTTGGAATGAAAGCATAGCTAACATTTCTGGAAATATAATTTCCGCAAATATACCTGCTGATGCTACAAGCATTTTCTTCACCGCAACCGATACAAGGGAGTATATGGTAAGTTCAGAGTACCTTACAATCCAACCAGCAGAATCTACTTGTATGGCAGTTTTGACGCTTAATGATACGCCTATACCTTTTGACATTTATCAAGCTAGTGACCAAATTCAATCTGCAGGAACCATAGCAGCAGGAAGTAATGTCACCTTTGATGCGAAAAATATGATTACGCTGAATCCTAATTTTACTGTAGCTAGTGGTGGGGTGTTTTTGGCTAAAATTGGAGGATGCACAGCTTCAACTTTGAAGGAATCCAATATTTTTGAAGAACTGCGTTCCGTAAAAAACACCACTATTAATAATGCTGCACTCAACACTGTAGATTTATCTTTATTCCCTTCTCCAACCACCAGCGAAGTAACTTTATCATACCAACTAGAAACGCCTGTAGAAACCGTGATTACCTTACACGATCAAATGGGAAAGATCCTCCAAGTATTACTAGATAGCAAACAAACGATTGCTGGTAATCACCAATTACGTTTTACTGCAACAGGATTGAAAAGTGGCTTGTACTTCGTAGTAATTACGACCCCTCAAATCCGAAAATCTCAAAAGTTGATGGTTGTTAGATAAAGCCTTAGTAACGACAAAAAAATAACTATCGCATTTGGACGGATTCTTTTGCCCTTATTTTTCCTTTGAACCTGCCTGCCAAGGCAGGCAGGCAGGATCAGTCATAGTATCAACAATACTCCCTCTTTCAATAGAAAACTAAGA
>JALZVK010000061.1 GCA_023301005.1 Saprospiraceae bacterium
TTGAGATAAAAATGTTCATTTTTTGATGAAACGATGCGAAAAAACAGGAACATAGTCTGCGCTATTTGACTTTTTTTTCAAAGAAGTGTCATCAAAAAAAAGGCGTTTTTAGCCGAAATATAATTCACCAACAAGCTCTAAGAAATGATGAATCTATTTAGTTCGAATTCCTTAAAGTCAATCAAACACGTTGCTATGAAAAAAAATCTCTGGATCTTTCTATTGTTTTTTAGTATCTCTGCTTTTGGTCAAACTAACTTGACTGGACTTTGGTTAGGTAAAATTACTCAAGAGGAAGGTGGATATGCTCCCGATTATTCATTTGAAATATACATCAATCATGATGGAAAAAATATCAAAGGACGCTCTTATGTTTATGTAGATAAAATTTTTGCGACATTCGATATATCAGGTTCTATACATAGTGGAATTTATTTGGAATTAACTGATAGCGAAATACTTGATAACAAAGTCAATGAAGGAATGGAATGGTGCTTAAAAAAATATCAACTCGTATATAAAGTCAAAAATGGAGTCATGCACTTAGAAGGTTTTTGGCAGGGGAAAACTACATTCAGTACTTGTATACCGGGAAAGGTATTTCTAAAAAAACAAACTCCACGAGCATAAGTCTAACATACCTGAAAACTAAAGCTACACATCTAACTATTTGTATCTCCCTGAATTACCAAAATAGGTTTAAAAAACATACTTTTGCGGCATTATTTGACAAGTTAAGTTGACTTAACTCTATCAAATGATTTTTTATGAAACTATATTTTATTTAAATGAGTTTACGAAAGAAATTGAATTTCTTTTTCAACTATTTTTTTTAAGTATGAGGACAAAATTATGTTAAAGCATATTTGAGTAAAATTTGAAATCAGATGAGGCAAAAAACACAGACATCCTTTTGGATGGCGAGTATTTTTAACGAAATATGATTTAAAATTTTGCCAAATATGGTTAACAATAATTATGTACTTATACTTAAATAAAATAAGATTTGCACTAGTCATTAAATATACAAAAAATGAGTATCACAGAATTGATTAAAGAAGGGACTGCAGAAGCAGTCAAAGAATTATACGACCACGAGGTCAATGCGAATGAAGTCAATATGAATGTCACTCGCAAAGAATTCGATGGCGATTACTCTGTGGTAGTTTTCCCTTATACCAAAGCTGCTAAAAAGAAACCCGAACAAATCGCAGAAGAACTTGGCGAATATTTAGTAGGCAAACATGATCACTTGACTAAGTTCAATGTCATCAAAGGATTTTTAAATCTAGAAGTCAGCGATGCGTATTGGGTAAATTACCTCAATAACGTTGCACAAAAAAAATCTTTAAAAAAAGCTCCGCATGGTGAAAAAATCATGATTGAGTTTTCCTCTCCAAATACTAACAAACCACTTCACTTAGGTCATATCAGAAATATTCTTTTAGGTTGGTCTTGTTCCAAAATTTATGATGCCTTAGGTTACGATGTTACCAAAGTGCAAATCATTAATGATAGAGGAATTGCGATATGCAAAAGTATGTTGGCTTGGGAATTATTTGGAAATGGAGCAACACCTGAATCTTCAGGAATCAAAGGTGATCACTTTGTTGGGAAATGGTACGTCGAATTTGAAAAAGCATTTCAAGCAGAATATCAGCCTTGGCAAAAAACTGAAGAAGGTCAAGAAGTTTTTTCAACTCAAAATAAAAAAGAGGAAGAAGAAGCGAAGTTTTTTAAAAGCTATAAAAATAATTATTTCAATAATTATAGTAAACTCGGTGCGTCCGCAAAAGCAATGTTATTAAAGTGGGAAGATAACGATGAAGAGGTAAAAGCACTTTGGAATAAAATGAATGGTTGGGTGTACGAAGGCTTCAATGTGACGTACAAAAATTTAGGAGTGGAGTTCGATGATTTGTATTATGAATCAGGAACTTATCTTTTAGGAAAAGAGAATATTGAAAAAGGTCTTAACGAAAAAATATTTTATAAAAAAGAAGACAACTCTGTTTGGATAGATTTGGAGGATGCGAAGTTGGATCACAAATTAGTTTTAAGAAGTGATGGAACTTCCGTTTACATGACTCAAGATATTGGAACTGCTATCAAACGATATGAAGATCATGGTGCAAAGAAAATGGTCTATGTAGTTGCCGATGAACAAAATTATCACTTCAAAGTTTTATTTGAAATAATGAAACGAATGGGGGAATCCTTCGCAGATGGATTACATCATTTGAGTTATGGAATGATTGATTTGACGACTGGAAAAATGAAATCGAGAGAAGGTACAATTGTCGATGCGGATGATTTGATGAAAGATGTAATTCAAGCAGCGAAAGAAAATGCAATTGAAAAAGGAGAATTGACAGAATTATCGGAAGCAGAACAAAATGATATTTATCGAAAAATAGGATTAGCAGCATTGAAGTTTTTTATCATAAAAGTAAATGCTAAAAAGCGAATGGTTTTTAATCCTGCCGAGTCAGTTGATTTGCAAGGGAACACAGGTCCATATATTCAATATGCTTTTGTAAGAATTAATTCTGTTTTGAAAAAAGCAGGAGAGATAGATACTTCGATTGCTAAGAATTATACTTCGATGGGCAATACAGAAAGAGATTTGATTAGTCAAATATTTCGATTAGAAGAAGTGGTGCAATTAGCGGCTGATAATTTTGATCCATCATTTATTGCAAATTATTGTTACGATATGGCGAAGACTTATCATAAGTTTAATCACGACCATAGAATCATTAATGCAGAAACTCCAGAAGCAAAAGCATTTAGAATTCAACTTTGTCAAGTGGTTGGAAATGTATTGGAATATGGAATGGACTTATTAGGAATTGAAATGCCTGAGAGAATGTAATCAGTTTGTAACAAATTAGAGATGAAAAAATAAAATAGAAATGAGTATAAATAAATTAGCATTATTTTTTTTCATTATCCTAATTAGTTCCTGCAAAAGTTCATCTTCAATTGTCGATACAGAACTAGTCGAAAGATTAGAAACTACGAATACATTACTTTTTGAATTGCTAATTTCTAATTCAAATATTGATGACAAGCAAATCAATTATTTAAAAGAAATATCAAAAATTAACTCTACTAGTAATGTCGAAATTGAAACTCAATTTGAAAATCTTTTAAATGGAATTTCTAAAATAGATAAAGGTTATTTCAAATCAGAAGATTTTAAAAAAGAAGTACGGAACAAGTTTTCATCTTTATCAAAAGAGGAAAAAAAATCACAAGTGATTTTAGTGTCTAATAAATTTCTTGAATATTTAGTAAGGAAATCTGATTTCGAAATGAAAGATTCTGATAATGATATTTTTCTAACTATTGTTCCAGCATCTTTTAAAGTAAAGCCAAATGAGAAATTTAAAGCTGATGTGATTTTAGCCAAAAAAGTAAAAACTATTGAAGGTAAATTAACTCTAAATAACTACAGTAATAAATTTACAATGAAAGAAGGCGTTTATCATTTTGCTGAAACAAATAGTTCAAAAGATGAATTTTCAAAGCGTAATTTAGAGTTTCAATTTGCTACTAAAATTAACGGAAGAGATATCATCTTAAAAGCACCTTACACGTATATTATTGAAAAATAAAAAACGAAGTAACATTTAATATAACAACCAGTCAAATGAAACTGCCTAACAGCAATTAGATTTGGCGGTTACAAAAACTCAATCATGAGCGAAGAAGTAAAAGAGTCATTGAATTTTATAGAACAAATCATCGAGAATGATTTAGAGACCAAAGATAATATAACAATACACACACGTTTTCCACCTGAACCAAATGGATTCCTTCATATTGGTCACGTAAAAGCGATTTGTATCAACTTTGAAACTGCCAAAAAATATGGTGGGAAAACAAATCTTCGATTTGATGATACCAATCCGATTACTGAAAAAACGTTGTACGTTGATAATATCAAAAACGATATTAAATGGTTAGGTTACGATTGGGAAGATCGAGAGTATTATGCTTCTGATTATTTCCAACAACTATATGACTTCGCAGTAGATTTAATCAAAAAAGGATTAGCCTACGTCGATGACTCTACACCTGAGCAAATCGCAGAAATGAAAGGAACTCCAACCAAACCAGGAGTTGATAGTCCGCATCGTAATCGCTCGATAGAAGAAAATATGCGATTATTTGAAGGTATGAAAAATGGAGAATTTGCTGACGGAAGTATGGTGTTACGTGCTAAGGTAGATATGAAACATCCAAACATGTTGATGCGTGATCCTAATATTTATCGAATCAAAAAAGCGCATCATCACCGTACAGGAGATGATTGGTGTATTTATCCTTTATATGATTTTGCACATGGTCAGTCGGACTCGATTGAGAATATCACCTACTCACTTTGTTCATTGGAATTCCGACATCACCGAGACTTTTATAATTGGTTGATTGAGAAATTAGAAATTTTCCCTTCTCGCCAAATTGAGTTTGCTCGAATGAATGTTGCTTACATGATTACGAGTAAGCGACGATTATTAAAGTTAGTAGAAAACAATACAGTTACGGGTTGGGATGATCCTCGAATGCCTACGATTGCAGGTATGCGAAGACGAGGTTACCCAGCAGCAGCATTGAGGACTTTTGTAAATAAAGTAGGTGTTGCCAAAAGAGAAAATGTAATAGAAATTGATTTGTTAGAAAGTTGTGTTCGAGATGAATTGAACAAAACGACTGCAAGAGTGATGGGCGTTTTAGATCCGCTGAAATTAGTAATTACAAATTACCCAGAAGGTCAAGTCGAACAAATGGATGCAACCAATAATCCAGAAGATGAAAGTATGGGAACTCGTACGATTCCATTTTCGAGAGAGTTGTATATCGAGCAAGATGACTTTATGGAAGATGCGCCTAAGAAATTTTATCGCTTAGGTCCAGGGAAAACTGTTCGTCTTAAAAATGGTTATATCATCACTTGCGAAGATTTTGTAAAAGATGAAAATGGAAAAGTTACAGAAGTACATTGTAAGTATTATCCAGATAGTCGTTCAGGTTCTGATAACTCAGGTATCAAAGCAAAAGGTGTATTGCATTGGGTTTCGATTGCTCAAGCTGTAGAAGTGGAAGTAAGAAATTACAATCACTTATTTACAGTTGATCAACCATTGGCGGATGAAGAGAAAGACTTTTTAGAATTGATAAATCCAGAATCGTTAGTTGTTAAAACTGCATTTGTGGAGCCTAGCTTACAATCTGCGAAGGCAGGAGAGCGTTTTCAATTTATGAGAAAAGGTTATTATTGTTTGGATGCTGATTCGACTGATGATAAACTAATTTTCAATAAAACTGTTGGAATGAAGAGTTCTTGGAAAAAGAAAAAATGATAATATGATGGGAACGCGGATGACACGGATCTTAGCGGATTAACACAGGTTTTTTTCTTAGTACTTGTATTTATATTTAGATATTTAAAAAAATAAAAAGCAATACAAGTCAGAGGTGAAATCCGTGTTAATCCGCTCAAATCCGCGTCATCCGCGTTCCCATCCAAAATAAATTAACTATGAAAAAAATTATTCTACTCGCATTTTTAATGAGTCCATTTTTTACAATGGCTCAACATGACAACGCAGATTTGCTACAAGTAAAAATTGATGTGGTCTATCTCGCATCCGATTATTTACAAGGTCGTGAAACTGGAACAGAAGGTGAAGCAAGAGCAGCCGATTATATCGTACATCGCTACAAACAAATCGGACTCACTCCAAAAGGAGATGACGGAAATTGGTTTCAAGAATTTCCATTTCATGAAATCACCAACCCACATTCTCCCGACAAAGGTAAGATCGAAGGCAAAGGAAAAAATGTAGTTGGCTACCTCGACAATGGTGCAAAAACAACTGTCGTTATCGGAGGTCATTATGATCACCTTGGAATGGGCGGCGGCGGTTCGCTACACGCAGGAGAGCCAGCGATACATAATGGAGCAGATGATAATGCAAGTGGAATCGCAGCAATTTTTAGAATTGCTGAATACTTGAAAAGTTCTAATTTAAAATCTAACAATTATATTTTCATTGCTTTTTCAGGAGAGGAAAAAGGATTGTTTGGTTCTAAATTTTATGCGAGTAATACTACAGTTCCAGTAGCGGATATCAACTATATGTTCAATATGGATATGGTAGGAATGTTGAATGAAGAAAAAGTTCTAGCAGTACAAGGAACAGGAACTGCTCCAATTTGGAAAAGTACATTAGAAGGAAAAAATGCTCAAGGCATTACTGTAAAAGGAAGAGAATCAGGAGTTGGACCATCTGACCATACTTCATTTTATTTAAAAGATATTCCAGTTTTACATTTCTTTACAGGACAACATTCTCATTATCACAAACCTTCTGATGATGCAGAAATTGTAAACTATCAAGGCATCATTGATGTATCTGATTTTATGATTTCGTTGATTGAGCAAGTGGAAGGTAAGCGTTTGGAATTTACAAAAACAAAAGACTCGCAAGAGAAAAAAGCGGCAGCTTTTAAAGTGACTTTGGGAGTGATGCCTGACTATGTTTATAATGGAACGGGTATGCGTGTGGATAGTGTTATAAAAGATAGAGTAGGAGACAAAGGCGGATTAAAAGATGGTGATGTCATTATCAAAATTGGCGATATAGAAGTAACTGATATTTATAAATACATGGAAGGTTTAGCGAGTTTCAAAAAAGGAGAAACTGCTGAGGTGGTTGTATTGAGGAAAAAGAAAAAGAAGAAGTTGAAGGTGAAGTTTGAGTAGCGGTTAATCCTGACTGTCGTCAGGTTGATTGTAAATAAATTTTAACGAAATATTTTTTAAAACATAATATAAAATTAAGGCATCAAAGATTTATCTTTGATGCCTTAATTTTTTTAGAGAAAATCATAAATAGATACCATGTTCAAAAACACAATCCTTATTTTAGTACTATCTCTTTTTTGTAATTGCATTGTTGGACAATTACGATTTATAGAAAAAGAAGAAGGCATCAAAAAAATAGAAACCTACAAATATGTAGGAGATATAAAAAGAACTAAAAAATTAGACTTTACTCAATATTATAATGCTGATGGAACATTACAAAAAGCTGAATATTCATGGG
>JALZVK010000062.1 GCA_023301005.1 Saprospiraceae bacterium
CTCCCACAATATTTTTCTAAAACGGAACTGAAATTTTTTAAACCTTCATCTAAAAATGAGATCTGTTTATTAGTAGCACCTTTTTGAGCGGCATACACAAAGGCAGCACCTGTAGTTCCATACATTGGATTTTGGACATCACAAAGTAGTGTAAATTTTATTTTCTCTAAATCAAAAATAGAATTGTAGCTGATGAACTTTACATCAACTAAGTTTTTACCTATCGGTAAAAGTTCATTTTTATTTTTATCTAAAAATTGAAAACCAAGTTCAGTCGCAATTCCCATTCCTGCATCATTAGTCGCACTACCTCCGAGTAATAAATATATTTTTTTATAACCATTAGAGATAGCGTCAGCTATCATTTTGCCAGTACCGATTGTTGAAGTTAATAATGGATTTTTTTCATTTTCGGAAAGTAAGGTTAAGCCACTCGCACTCGCCAATTCGATAAAAACGAAATCAGAATAGGTGAGATAATGACAAGTGATTACTCTTCCAATTGGGTCAACAGTTAGAACTTTATTTTTTGAAAATGACAGATGGTTGGACAGTACATTTAAAGAACCGTCGCCACCATCTGCCATTGGATAATAAATCATTTCTAATGCGGAATCATTTTCTAAACCTTTGCCAATTGCTTCACATACAGTTTGTGCAGACATCGAACCTTTAAACTTATCGGAGGCAATTAGTATTTTCATTTCTTGATTTAATAAATCATTTTAATGAGTTGATAACAATGTATTTACGGAAATAAATATCATAATATATATATCCAAAAAAACAAATTCTGATATAAAGGAAATTCGCTAAACTGATAGTAAATAAAACGCCTAAACTATATAACCACCACTTCCCATAAGTCCATTTTATATTTTTAAAAAACAAACCAAAAAGGAGTTCGAAAATATAATAGGCTAAAGCACCTGTTACTCCAAATCCTAAACAAACTAAAAATCTTGTTGGTAAAGGTTGTATATCCGATATTCCTGAAGGTTGAAAAATAAATAGGAATAATGTCATGGAGATACTTATGATGAGAACATTTTTAGATAACCCAAACCATCTTCCCTCCGGGAATGGTTTGTTATAAAATTGGATGATGTTATCTAAAAATTTCATTTTTGATTTTGAAGTTAGGATATTTTATTCCTCTAATATTACACTTTTTATCAAATAAGAAAAGACATTCTTAAACAACTTCTATATTTTGATCTAAATGATAAGTACATTTGAGGCTTTATTTCTAAAATAATTATCTAACACAACTATGAGTTATAAATTACTTTGCAGCGACATTGACGGAACCTTGTTAAACAAGGACAGAGAATTATCAGAAAGAACAATTAATGTCATTCAAAAAATTAAAGAAAATAAAACGGTCGTTTTAATTTCTTCTCGAATGCCCAAGGCAATGCGACATTTGCAATATGAACTAGAAATTTCGAGTCATCCTTTAATCGCATATAACGGCGGATTAATTTTGACTTATGAAGAAGGACAGGTGAACAAACTTTTGTCCATTGAAATCTCAATTGAAATAACAGAAGCAATTTTAGAGTTTATACAAAAATCTAATGTACATATGAGTCTTTATCATGGGGATGAATGGTTTGTCCCTTCCATGGATTATTGGGCCAATCGAGAAATGAATAATACTAAAGTAAAACCTGCTGTTGCTGATTTAGAAGTTGTTTGTAAAAACTGGAAAATCAAAAATATTGGACCACATAAAATTATGTGCATGGGTGAAGCAAAAGAAATACAATTGCTTGAAGATTATTTAAAAACTCACCACAATGAAGATTTAAATATTTACCGCTCAAAAGATACTTACTTAGAAATCGCAAGTAAGAAAATTTCAAAGTTATCTGCATTGTCTATTTTATTAGATAAAAAATTCAATATTGAATTGGATGATGTCATTGCATTTGGAGATAATTATAATGACATCGAATTACTAAAAGGAGTAGGGATTGGTGTTGCGGTAGAAAATGCGAGGGAAGAAGTTAAAGCTATTGCAGATAAAATCACGTTGAGTAATAAAGAGGATGGGGTTGCAGTTGTTTTGGAGGAATTAAACTAAGAGCGTAAAATTCTTAATTTATAAATCCAAAACCTTAAGTCTTGCTTGTCTGATAAGTTTTAAAATTTTTGGAGTATCATCTACATTTAAAAGCACAAGCTTTTTTTGTTCTAAACTGTTGGTAACATTTTCAAAAAAGAATTCATGATTATTGTTCGATATTAAATTATCAATGTCTATTAGAACATTTCCTTTATTGCGAAAAAGACTTGTTAACTCAACATCTATTGTTTTTATATCAGCAAGGGATATTTTTAGTACTCTATTTTTTTTGTTTTTATAAGTTTGAAAAATAAGTCTTTGTGATGTTAAGATATATCTTTTCTTTGTTTTCAAATCATAAAATAAATAATCAAGTAAAACAAATAATAAAAATAGGAGTCCATAAACTAACATAGAATTAACTTTAAAAATGAAAAAATTTATAATGAAGTTAATTGATGATCCAAAAAGAAAAAATATTATTATGGTTATAGATAATCTATATTTTAAAAATATTAAAAAATTCCAACCTAGAAATTTCTCATTCTCCCATAGAATTTCCTCATCATCTTTTAACTTAAAGTGAAATTCATTTTCAAAAGGAGAATCTAAAATTTTATCATCCATGCCTTATACTTGTTTTCAAATGTAAAAAAACTATCAACTCTATCCAAAACTTTAACTCGTGCTAGTCTAATAAGTTTTAAAACTTTCGAAGTATCATCTATATTTTATTTTTACACCAAAAAAAAA
>JALZVK010000063.1 GCA_023301005.1 Saprospiraceae bacterium
ATACATTTATGGGATTGGGAGTTTCATTTCATAACTCATCCTCATGGGAAGTGTTTAAAGATAAGTACAACGGATTTGGCTTTGACTATCGAATTCAGAATGAAACATGGTGGTTCAAAAATACAGTAGGATTTATCAATAATTATTTTCCGTCTCAACGTTCTGTACACTATGAATATACGAATCCCAATGAAAGAAATGATTTCTTTTTTAGGAGTTCAATTGGTTGGATTCCTCGTGGAGGAGTTTTTAAAGTTGGATTAATTTATCATACTACTACGCCTGCCTCTTTCAATGCTTATAACTGCCCACCTCCTACTCCTGAATGTGATTTATTATTTACCCAAGATAGAAAGGTTAGTAATCTTCAATTATATATTGGAATTTTTCTTCCTAATCCAAATAGAAAAAACTTAGACAGAATACTCTTAAAAAAATGACAAAAATTTCCCCCTTCGAATGGCTTATTCATCTCATCACTTCTTGGGCTCTCTTTGGTTTAATCTGGACGATACAACTTTCCCATTATCCTACTTTTAGATTTATTGCTAATGCTGATTTTTCAGAATTTCATAATCATCATACTTTTTCGATTAGCATTATAGTCCTTCCTTTGATGTTATTAGAGTTAGGTTTGGTAACTCGGAGGAGTTATCATTCTAATTGGAATCGAGATTGGCTAATTGCTTTTGGATTAATAATATTAATTTGGGCAAGTACTTTTTTCATACAAGTTCCGCTACATGAGCAATTGGAGAAAGGAAAAGATTTAAATACTATTCAACAATTAGTAACATCAAATTGGATTAGATCTTTCCTTTGGAGTGTTAAAGCAATTTGGATTTCTTTTTTATTTTTAAGGAAAAATAAAATGTAAATGAGCGAATCAAAAAATTTTGAAACCGAAAGATTAATTCTACGACCAACCTCTTTGGATGATGCTCCATTTATTTTAGAATTACTTAATACCCCAAAATGGCTACAATTTATTGGCGATAGAAAAGTCTATAATTTGGAAGATGCTAAGAAATATATTTCTGAAAAAATTATAACTCAACAAGAAAGGTTAGGCTTCTCTAACTATACAGTTATTAGAAAATCTGACCAAGTAAAAATAGGTAGTTGTGGACTTTATGATAGAGAAGGATTAGAAGGTGTTGATATTGGTTTTGCTTTTTTACCTGCTTACGAAAAAATGGGTTATGGATATGAAAGTGCTATGAAGATTAAAGCAATTGGATTTGATATTTTTAAAATAAAAAAAATAAAAGCTATCACGTCGAAGCAAAATATTGCTTCGCAAAGTTTATTAGAAAAATTAGGTTTGAAATTTTCTGAGATGATTCGCTTACCAAATGATGAGGAGGAATTAATGTTGTATGAAATTGATTCTCTTCGGCAGACGGTTGACGGCTAACGGTATGAACGACCGTCTACCGTCAGCCGTCTACCAAAAAACATACTTTTACATATTCTTATCATTTCCCATTATCAACTCTAAACTGCTGTATCACTTTATGATTCGCTTCAATAATCAAAAGATATTCTCCTTGAGCCATTTGACTGACATCTAGCGATTGCATAAAATTCCCAACACTTACATTTCTAAATTCACTCTCATGCACTTGCTTTTCATTGGAGTCTAATAATTTGATACTCACCTTATCAGCAGGCTCATTTAATTTATATTTAAATTGAACTTGCCCTGTTTGAGGATTCTTTTCTAATCGAGCGTAATTATTCCAATTTATTAATTTTTCAACTTTGACTTCCACTTGTTCTGACATAGCTTGTATCAATAGAACCTCTCCATTTCTGCTGGTATGTCTTAATCGATATTGAGGCATTATTCCCTCTGTAACTCCTTGCAGATTATCTTTAAATTTATAAGAATTTGCCTTTCCATTATGATTTCCAGTTCCTTGTATTCGAGCAAAAGTAGTATAAGTTCTACCATCCGTTGAGCGTTGAACTTCAAAGGTAGGAATCATATATTCGTTTTTTGTCACCCATTTCAAAATCGCCCCATCTCCATTAACCATAGCTTTCAAATTATAAATTTCAATCGGTTTTACATTGATCAATCGAGCTGATGAATTGGTTGTTTGACTTTTTCTTTTAGTTAAAATAGTAGGACTATCAGGAATAGATGCTTGTTTCGACTTCGTCGTTTCTTTAGGTAAATCTCTTGAAGGTTTTGTTGTAGAAGTATTTGTAGGAGTATTGTTATAAGCTACATAAGGATTGTCACTTATTCGCAGTACACTACCAGTTCCATTACTCGGATTCCAAATATCCAGACCATAAGGAGCAGAAAAAATATCATCACTACTTACTGTACCTACTTCCGCAGCATTATCAACTTTGACAGTTCGCACCTCTACCCCATCCATGTCTACAAAGATCCATTTGAATTGATTAAAACTTCCACTTGCTCTTGTCCATGATTTATCATTATCATTTCGGCGAAGAGGCGCACCCCAACATCCTTCTCCAACATATACAGTACCTTGTTCATCATCACGAATAAATCCTTGATGACTTCCCGATTCTTTAGAAGGTCGAATTGGGTAAGTTGTTTTGGCAACATGAGAATCTGACTCGCAAACTAAATCAACTCCATATTTATAAAAGAGAGTTGCCCAACTTTTCAGTTGTGTATTCCTATTTGTTTTTTTAGAATGATGCGGTCGGATAGCTCGGTGATATTGAGCGAATTTCCACTTCACATCTTTATTTCGATTTAAGTCAGACTCCAACCACTCCGCTTGATTTCCTCCCGCAGCTATTTCAGAATTGAGTGTATATATTCTTAATAAGTTTCCACCTAAATTCAATGCATAATATATTCCATCACTCTTCACATCAAATAAATCTACCAAACTTTTATTCTCTTCCTCATGGTTTCCTCTCGCTACAATTAATGGTGTTAAATGTCCATCACTCGTCATCGTTATTTGCCAATCATCAAACCATGCTTTCCATTGTCGTTCAATATCTCCACCTGTCATATCACCTCCAAACATCACCGCATGAGGTCGTAATTTAGAGACTAACATATTAGCTCTACTTCTAGCCTTTCGATGATTTCTAGAATCACCACCTGCTATAATAGATAGTCGTTCATAAGGAGTATCAGGTGCAGTCTTGAATGACATCTGTCGACTCACTCCTTCACTATCTTTTATCAAAAAATGATATCTGGTATTGGCTCTTAAATTGGTAAGACGAGCAAAGTAATTATTCATTCCTTTTGCCCAAATTTTGCTATCTACTTTTTTGGAAAAACTGTAATTGTCTATATTTTGACCTCCATCGTAATCACTATAATATACTATTGAGTTATGACCTGATACTTGTTCCCAACCAATAGTCATAGTCGTAGATGGATCATCATTCCACATACATCTATATTTGTCAGTCGTTGCAAATAGATAGTTATGTAATAATACAATTGTTACTAAGAGAAGAAATCTCAGATTATGGGATAACATAATTCTAATTAGTTTTCAGCGATTACTCGCTGGTTAGTTTATGTAAAAATACTAATTTTATTAATATGAAAGGGTAAGGTATAATTAGACTTGTTACCCTTAAAGATAAAGAGATAACAACATAAACTATTTATTAATGTTCTAGTTTTTTGATATTCAATATTTTTCACATATAAATCCAAAACCTAGCCAACCTTTCCCAATAACGGTTTTTAAAACGACTTCAAAACAAAAAAGAACAAAATAAGTATAAAAGGAGTCTTAGACTCCTTAACTTTGTGCTTTTTTAAAAATAGATTTTTAACCTATTTACTCAAATCATTTACGCTTAAATATTATGAAAGATTCTATAATACAAAAGTTAATTAATAAAGAGCTTCATCGCCAAAGATGTGGAATCGAGTTAATCGCTTCTGAGAACTTTACAAGCCAAGCTGTTATTGATGCAATGGGAAGTTGCTTAACGAACAAATATGCTGAAGGCTATCCTGGCAAAAGATATTATGGAGGTTGCGAAGTTGTCGATGAAATCGAACAATTAGCAATCGACTATCTTAAAGAATTATTCGGAGCTGAATATGCAAATGTTCAACCTCACTCAGGTGCTCAAGCTAATGCTGCTGTTTTCTTAGCGGTGCTACAACCTGGTGATCCTATACTTGGATTTGACCTTTCACATGGAGGACATTTATCACATGGTTCTCATGTGAATTTTTCAGGTAAACATTTTAAACCTAACTTCTACGGAGTAGAAGCTGACACAGGTTTAATTGATATGGATAAGGTAGAAGCTAAAGCCATTGAGGTGCAACCTAAATTAATTATCTGTGGCGCATCAGCTTATTCTCGTGATTGGGATTATGCTCGATTCCGAGCGATTGCTGATAAAGTAGGTGCATTACTTTTGGCGGACATTGCTCACCCTGCGGGATTGATTGCTGCGGGAATTTTAAATGATCCAATGCCTCATTGTCATATCGTTACGACGACGACTCACAAAACATTAAGAGGTCCTCGTGGTGGTGTAATTATGATGGGTAAAAATTTCGAAAATCCTTGGGGACGTACTACCAAAAAAGGCAACCCAATCAAAATGTCTGCAATATTAAATAGCGGTGTTTTCCCTGGAATGCAAGGTGGACCTTTGGAACATGTGATTGCTGCTAAAGCAGTTGCATTTGCTGAAGCATTGAATCCTTCTTTTAAAATATACGGAGAGCAAGTCATCAAAAATGCTCAAGCAATGGCTAATGCTTTTGTTGAAAAAGGATATAAAATTATTTCTGGCGGAACTGATAATCACTTGATGCTTTTGGATCTTAGAAATAAAAACGTAACTGGTAAACAAGCTGAACAAGCATTGGTAAAAGCTGATATTACTGTCAATAAAAATATGGTTCCTTTTGATACTCAAAGTCCATTTGTGACTTCTGGTATTAGAATTGGAACTGCCGCAATTACAACTCGTGGATTCAAAGAAGCGGATTGTGTAAAAGTTGTAGAATGGATTGATAGAATTATTAATGATATTGAAAATGACGCATTAATTGATTTGACAAGATCAGAGGTGAATGCTTATATGGAAAGATTTCCATTGTATGATTCGATTGTTGTTTAATTAATTTGTTTTTTATTTAAAATATTATCCCGAATTTTCGATTTAGAAAATTCGGGATTTTTTATGGTTTTTAATTTAAAATAAAATGTAACTATTCAGTACTAACACTTGACCTTGATTTTTCAACGCAAAGGCGCAAAGACGCAGCGTTGAAAAATCAAGGTCGAGTATCACAATCCGGAATAGTTACGACAAAACAATAAGCGAAACAATACAACAATAAAGAATATTCATTTAAATTAAAACCCTTTTATCATCTTCTTTGTTCTATTTTTGCAGAACTCAAAATAGAATTTATAACAATGCAAATACAATATTTAAAAAGCGAAGAGATTGATAAAACTAAATGGAACAGTTGTGTTCATTATGCCAATAATGGAAATGTATTTGGTTATATGTGGTACTTAAATAATGTCGCTAAAGAATGGGACGCCTTAGTAGAAGATGGATATGAATCAGTAATGCCATTGATATGGCAACCTAAAATGCTCAATACTAAATCAATTTATATTCCTCCCATTTCTCGCTCTACAGGTATTTACTCCGTAAATATGTTATCTAAAAAAAGAGTCGATGCATTTCTTAATGCGATTCCACCTGAATATCAAAATATCGAAATGGCATTGAATGAAGGTGTACATCCATCAAGGGATTTAGATTTTGAATTCCAAGAAAATGTTAATTATCATATGATTTTAAATAGAGATTATGAAAGCATCATTTTGGATTATTCAAAAGAGACGGAGGATTTAATTTCAAAAGCAATAGCTGCTTCATTGGTTTCTACTACTAATCTAAAACCCGAAATCATTGCAGATTTTTATAAAAAACATACTCCTGATAAGAGTGGAAAACATGAGCAGTTTCATGCCTTACAACGTATTATGTATAATGCTTTACACAGAGGTATTGGTTTTGCAACGGGAATAGAAGATCAAAATGGTTCTCTTTTGGCGGCAGATTTTTTTATTTTTGACCACGGAAAATTAATGAGTTTAATCGGTACTACTTCTACAACTGGAATTTCTTCTGGTGCTCATCTTTTACTGATTGACCGAATTATTCAAACCAATGCTCGCCGACCTGTTATCTTAGATTTTAATACTAATGAAAAATGGGTCGAAGGTTTTGGAGCAAAACCAACTCCGTATTTGCATATCAAAAGAAAAAAAGGTTGGCGTAAATTTTTATAATTTTTAAAACTAGTCGAAGCAATCGCTTCGCATTTCAAACGAAAAACTTCTCTAATGAAAAAATTCTTTAAATGGTTCTTTATTCTTTTAGCAGGTGTATTAGTCATCCTTACTGCTATTGGCTTTATCGCTCATGAATCCAAGCCAGTAAGTACTCCATCTACTGAAGCTGATGCACTTGCTCAAAAAATGATGGCTGCTGTCAACAAATCTGCATGGGATACTACTGCTATTATCAGTTGGAACTTCGCAGATAGACAAAAATATCTTTGGGATAAAAGTCGAAATTTTGTAAAAGTAATGTGGGATGATAATGAGGTATTATTACACACTAAGTCTGTTACTGGAAAAGGTTATACGGATGGCAAAGAAGCTACTGGTAGCAAAGCTCAAAAATTGGTAGATAAAGCATGGTCAAATTTCTGTAATGATTCTTTTTGGCTCAATGCTATAACTAAAGCATTTGATCCAGGTACGACTAGAAGTATTGTAAAAACTGAAGATGGCGAAGATGGATTAATGGTTACTTATGAATCAGGTGGTGTTACTCCTGGAGATTCTTACTTATGGAATTTGGATGAAAATGGAATGCCTGAGAATTGGAAAATGTGGGTAAATATTAGTCCTGTTGGTGGAATTGAGTTTTCATGGCAAGATTGGATTACGCTGGATACAGGTGCTAAAATTGCAACATTGCATAAAAGTAGAATTTTTGATTTAGCTATTAAGGATGTGAAAGGTGCTGCTAGTTTAGCGGCTTATGGATTGACTAGTGATCCTTTTGAGGCTATTGCGAAGTAGTTTAGTTGGACTTTGACGAGTTAGTCTGTTTTACAATTTATCTGAACAAGGGAACATTCGAGCATTCGAGCATTCGAACATTCGAATTTTGAACTGTGACGATTTAACTTATTTTACTTACTTCGTAAGTCTTCATTATATTTTAAATAAATAGGAAACCCAAATCTTCATCCTGAAGATTTGGGTTTCCTATTTTTATGAAAAAAACAATATACTTACGAAGTAAGAATAACTAATATTAAAAAAAGCTAACTCGTCAAAACTTCAAACTTCACTATTCAAAAACCTCATCAGGATATTTCACCTCCGACAAAAACAACCCTTGCGGAGGAACACTATAACTTCTCTTCAATCGCTCTTGATTATCCAAAGCATATTTCACTTCTTCAATACTCACCTTCCCTATTCCAACATTCAAACACATGCCTACAACTAATCGAACCATACCTCGTAAAAAACGATTAGCGGAAATATGAAATACCAAATGTTTTCCTTCTTTTTCCCAAATCCATTCTGATCTTTTTATATCACACAACATCGTTTTGGCATCTGATTTAGTTTTACAAAAAGTAAAAAAAGAATCATATTCTAACAACAAATTTGCAGCGGTTTGCATTTTATCAAAATCTAATTTTTTTCCAAATGGAAAACAAAATGCACTATCTTTTAAAAATGGGTTTTTATCAAAAATGACATGATATTCATATGCTCTTAATTGCGCATCAAATCTTACATGTGCTTGCTCTGTTACTTTTAGTATTTTATAAAAAGCAATTTCGGGAGGTAAAATTTTATTAAGCCGATTGAGTACAGAATTAGGAAAATCTTTTTGAGCTTCAATCTGCTCAACTTCTAAATCAAAGTGAATAAAAAATTGACTCGCATGAACTCCTGTATCAGTTCGACCACAACCCATAATCGTAATTGGAGTTCTTATTATCGTTGAGAATGCTTCTTCGATAGTTTGCTGTACAGAAGGAGCATTAGGTTGTCGCTGCCATCCATTAAATATTGTTCCTTTATAGGAAAGTTCAGCAAAGTATCTCATTAATATTTTTGAGTAAGAAATGTCTTAAAAAAAACACCCATTTCAGAAGGGCTTCCGAAATGGGTAAGTACAATAAACGCTCTCTCTATAATTATATGTAAGGTCAAATTAATAACCTTAATCTTTAGTCAAATTTGAATAACAATAGTACAAAAATAATAAACAAAACTATTCATAGGTAGGATTTTAACATTTTTTTCTCTACTTTTTTTTAAAATCTTTATTTATTGAAGAAAAAACATGCATTTCGCTACTAATTCACTACAAAAACTTAAATTAAAACGCTATTTATTTTTTTATTAATAAAAATAATAATATGAGATACTTTTATCTTATGCTGCTCGTAATTTAGATAATTTAGACCTAGAAATTTTTTCTAAAGCATAGCTTTTCGTCACTTCAAATTCAGTAACATCTTGCTGTGATGGAAGTTCGAACATTGCATCCGTCATAATAGCCTCGCATATACTACGTAATCCTCTCGCACCTAATTCATACTCTAATGCTTTCTCAGCGATAAACTCAATAGCATCTTTACTGAAAGTTAATTTGATATTTTCTAAAGCAAACAATTTCATATATTGTCTGATTATTGAATTTTTAGGTTCAGTTAATATCTTTTTTAAAGCATTCAAATCCAATGGCTCTAAATAAGTCAAAACTGGTAACCGTCCTACTAATTCAGGAATCAAACCAAATGCTTTTAAATCTTGATGACTGATATATTGAAGTAAATTTTCTCTATCAATCTCTTCTTTATTTCCACTTGCAAATCCAATGACTTGACGATTCACTCGATTAGCAATTTTCTTTTCGATACCATCAAAAGCACCTCCACATATAAATAATATATTCTCTGTATTTACCTTAACTAGTTTTTGTTCAGGATGCTTTCTACCACCTTGAGGAGGAACATTTACAATAGTTCCTTCTAACATTTTTAACATTGCTTGTTGAACACCTTCACCTGAAACATCACGAGTGATAGAAGGATTATCTGACTTTCGTGCTATTTTATCAATCTCATCAATATATACAATTCCTTTTTGGGTAGCATCTACATTGTAATCACACACCTGTAATAATCGACTCAAAATACTTTCTACATCTTCCCCTACATATCCAGCTTCTGTAAATACTGTCGCATCTACAATAGCAAAAGGAACATTTAAGAATCGTGCAATAGTCTTAGCAAGTAACGTCTTACCTGTACCTGTACGTCCTACAAAAAGAACATTGG
This sequence comes from Saprospiraceae bacterium, assembly GCA_023301005.1. Lineage (GTDB taxonomy): Bacteria > Bacteroidota > Bacteroidia > Chitinophagales > Saprospiraceae > CAJQQY01. The sequence continues at coordinate 9,395 of JALZVK010000063.1, forward strand.
ATTTTTCAATTTCTACTTCATCATCTAATGCGTCTTGACGCAATCTTTTGTAGTGATTATAAACTGCAACTGAAAGATATTTTTTAGCATCATCTTGCCCGATGATATATTGATCGAGGTGAGTTTTTATTTCTTTAGGAGTAATTTTTTCAGGAAGTAAGAAATCATTTTTTGATTCTTGAGGCTTATCAGCAAAAAGTTCTTCTTGAATAATTTCATCCGCTTGTTCTACACATACTTCACAGATGTGACCGTCTATTCCAGCAATCAAAATCAATGCTTCAGATTTATCTCTTCCACAAAACGAACAACGGTAACTATTTTTTGTCTTACGCATGTTTAATTAAAAATTATGTTGAAGTTATTTAAAACAACCTCTTTATTAAATTATTTAATAGTGTTTCTTAAAAGTAAAAGAACTTGTCGTAAAGTATTGATTTTCAAGTCTTTATTAATGAACAGAACAATTGATATACAAAACCATTTTTATCTAATAAAGTTCATCCAATATCTGTTCAAAGTTAATAAAAAACTTTGAAGACACTTTAATAAATTTAGTGAAGTTGTTTAAAATTTACAAAAAAAAAGAGCGATAAGTTGAATAACTTATCACTCTTAATTTATATTTTCTAACTAAAAAAATTACGCATCATCTTTATTAGCATTTCTTTCTAATACCTCATCGATCAATCCATATTTTTTAGCATCTTTTGCTTTCATCCAATTATCACGATCAGAATCTTTTTCGATTTGTTCGAAAGTTTTTCCTGTGTGATTAGCAAGAATAGAATACAATTCCTCTCTTAATTGTTTTGAGAAATTATAGCTAATTTCCATATCGCTAAATGTTCCTCTCATTCCTCCTGACAATTGGTGAATCATCACTCTTGAGTGAGGTAATGCAGAACGTTTTTTCTTAGCTCCTGCACATAATAAAACTGCTCCCATAGAAGCTGCCATACCTGTACAAATTGTCCCTACATCTGGGCTAACATATTGCATCGTATCATAGATTCCCATTCCATCAATAACACTTCCTCCTGGAGAATTGATAAACATTTGAATATCTCTCTTTGGATCTACTGACTCTAAGAATAATAATTGTGCTTGTAAAATATTAGCTACTTGGAAGTTCACATCTGTTCCAAGAAACAAAATTCTATCCATCATCAATCGAGAGAATACATCTAATTGAGTGGCGTTCATTTGTCGTTCCTCGATGACATAAGGTGTTAGACTATTTCTAAATCCTTGTGCATTAGCTTTCTCAAAACGTTCTAGGTTCAAAGAGCTAATTCCTTGGTGTTTCGTTGCGTACTTTTTAAATTCATCTTTTGGAAACATAGTATAATTTTTATGAAAATGAGATTAATAATTTTATTGTTGGTGAATATAATATTCATTTTAATTTAAAAAACAATAAAATTACAAATCTACATTTTGCGGTTTAAAAGATTTTTTATTCTATAACTTTTCTTACTCAAAAAAGTTTGCGAATTGGAAGTCAATCACCTCCAATTCGCAAACCTTACAATGTTAAACAATTTCAAATAATTTTGTTCAACGTTTAATATTTAAATTCGATAAACACTTCATTCATTAGGACGAATGTTATCGGTATTATAATTGGGCTACCATTCTTCAACTCCTTCTGCTACTTCTTCATCGGTATCTTCTTCTTCGATAGGTTCTTCAGTATTTACAATACTTTTTACCTGAGCAGCAGCTTGTTCTGCTTCATATTTTTCACGTTCTGATTTTAATAGTTCATCAAAATCTTCTCGTGAAATTCCTTTTTCATTAATCGTAATCGCTTCTTTGATGGCTTTGAATACTTTTTCGTTCATCATTTCGCCATACACCTTATTCATTTGCTCTTTATCTTCAGCCATTCGATTAGCAGTATTCAATACGATTAATTCGTCGGCATCCGCCATTCCGTATTGCTTAAACATTCCTCGAACTTGCTCCTTGATTCCTTCGAATACTTCATCATCACTTACTTCTAGGTTGAATTTTTTAATCATTTCACCTCGAATCAATGACCAACGTAATGATTTTGCAAAATCTTCATAACCTTCTTCTAAATCTGCCTCATTTACATTTTTTTCAGAAGTCTTTAACCATCGCTTTAAAAAAGCATCAGGTAAAGGCAAGTCATTTTTTTCTAACAAAGAATCATTAAAATCTTTAAAGACTAAAGCATCAGCTTGCTTATCATAATGCTCAATATAATCCTCTTTAATCTTAGCTTTCATTTCATCTACAGAACTTACTTTGCCAGGACCCATATATTTATCAAAGAACTCTTGATTTAACTCAGCAGGTTGTATACGATTCACCGCCTTAATAGTTGCTTCAAACATTTCCCCAATTTCCACATCACCATCATTTTCTTGAACTCCTAACATGTGCTTTCTTACAAAATCCGCATCTCTATCTTTTTCTAATTGAAATGCATTCACTTTTATTACATCTCCAGCCTTCTTAGTTAAGACTTCATTTTTTACAGTTTCATCAGCTATATCTTTTACTAATATCGAAAATGAAGCTGCCCAACCATCTACTTTTAAGGCATCGACATCCAACTCATTCATATCTAAGTTGATCACATCATTATCTTCTATATTATCGGATACTTCTGCTCTTTCGCCTACACGAGTACGACCATCTTCCACTTGCTTATCCAAAAATTCTTCAGAAATCTGAACTTTATGATAATCAAAACTACTATTCTTATCTAAACCTTGAATTTCAAATTTAGGAGCTAATCCTAAATCAAAACGAAATTCCATATCCTTCAATGAGTTTACATTGAAATCAAGCTCACCTTGATCATCAGCAGGAATAGGTTGACCTATAGTTTGAATCTCTTCTTGCTTGATATAATTGAAGATTTCATGTTGAACCATCTCATTGATTACATCAACCAATATTGGTTTTCCATACATCTTCTTGATAAGTGCAGTAGGAGTCTTTCCTTTACGGAAGCCTTTCATATGCGCTTTACCTTTATACTTATTCAATTCGGATTTGAACTTAGGTGCGTAATCTTCAGTCTTAATGGTCAATACTAATTGAGCATTTAAATTGTCAACATCTGTTCTGACAACTTGTGGCATATTGAAAATATTTTGTTTGCCTATTCAAATGAATAGACAACAATGGTTAAAGAAAAAAATAAAAGGAATAAAAGTAGAAATGGGTTTATAATGAATAGTTTTTTTTTGAAAATGAACAATGAATATTGAAAATCCATCGAATCAAAAGCTATTCATTATTCACCTGCCTGCCGGCAAAGACAGCTTCTTAATTATTCATTAAAATGTGCGGGTGGAGGGACTCGAACCCCCAAGCCGTGAAGCACTAGATCCTAAGTCTAGCGTGTCTACCAATTTCACCACACCCGCATTTTGATTGTTATGGTTTTTATTATTTAAAATACAATGATTCGTCCTGAATCGTTTCATATTTTATTTAAAATAAAAACTGTACCTGTCAATCTTCAAGGAACTGCTTTGTCAAAAGCGGTGCAAATATATATTTTTTTTAGGAATTAGGTAGTTGTTTTTTAATAAAAATATAAGGATTTGAAGAAAGTTATAAACATTAGATTTTGAGGTCATTTATTTGGAGAGAAGGAAATGGCAAAATGTTTTTCTGGATGCATAACAAATTGTCGTTTAATTGAGAATAGTTATGTGGAAAATTTGCACATATCTAAGAGCTTGTTGGGGAATTAGATTTTGAGATAAGAATGTTCATTTTTTGATAAAACGATGCGAAAAAACAGGAACATAGTCTGCGCTATTTAACTTTTTTTTTAAAAGAAGTGTCATCAAAAAAAGGGCGTTTTTAGCCGAAATATAATTCCCCAACAAGCTCTAAATGGTAGCGAAGCCTTAGTCATAACTGATGTTACTAAGTATAGGGGTGAAGTTAGAAGTCTACTTTATATGTGCACTCGAAGTGCAATTAGATATAATAAACCTTGCAAAGAACTTTATGAACGATTACGAAGAAATGGAAAATCCCATAAAGTTGCTGCCGTAGCCGTTATGTATGAATTGGTTAAACAAGTTTACGCATGTGTCATGTCCGAATCTTTATTCGACAATGATTACATTTGAAAAAAGAAAATAATTCTTTCACTAATTTATTTGCTTTTTAACACAGTTCATCAATAGTTCAATTTGCAAACTGGATCGGTATTACGTACTTTTTCAATTTTTTTTATTTTTATTACTACAAACAGGGTCGCTCCGCTGGAGCTTTTTTTTGGAAAAGGATTCGCATGATTTATTATGCATTCTAAAACAAAAGAAGAACATAACAATTAAGTTAGAGAGTAGGAAATAAATAATCTACCCCCTTACTTAATTGTTACATCCTTCTTTTTTAGAAATCTATTTTCTTCGAAAAATTAAAAGTTAAAATTTAATCTTCCTGAAATCATTGTTCCATTAAAACCAAATTGATTGACTTCCCAAGGGTATCTAAATCTTCCTCCAAGGTCAGTTACAAAATCAGAACCTGGCTCAATCTCATCTGGAAAAACATTTAACAAATTATTTACAGTAACACTAAAATTAAGTTTCTCTGTAAAATCATATCCTAAGATTAAATCCGTCACTACTTTTCCAGCAAATGTTTGATCCAATGTTGGGTCAGTAGCATGCTGCCAAGTTACTTCACCGAAGTAAGTATTATTTAAAACTGCATTGAAGTTTCCAGCGTTTAAACCAATTCCAAATAATGCTTTCAAATTAGGTCTAGCCGATGTAACTCTTGATTGTTCTTTTCTATTGAAAATGTCAATACCTTGTTCTCCGATTACACCTGGTGCTGTAATTTCTCCATCAATCTTAGTTCTATTTGCATTTAATGATAAAAGGAAATTCAACTTCGCTTTATTACCAATTGCAATGTTTTGATAATCTGCAACTAAGTCAAAACCAGAAGTTCTAGTATCTAATGCATTCACAAAGAATTTGATACTTGTTACACTATTATCAATCAATACTTGCTCAATCGGATTCGTATTAGTATCATCACCATCAAAACCAACCTCACCAGTAAATAATACTCGATCATTTACACTAACATTATAATAATCAGCAGTCAAAGAAAATCCTTCCGCTAATTTGTAAGTGAATCCAACACTAACGTTGAATGAGGTTTCCGCATCTAATCGAGGTACACCTAATGCTTCGATAACTGGATCAACATTATTAAATGTACCTTGGTTAGAAATCGTACCACCAGAAACTAAAGTCTGTACATTACTCAAATAAATTTGATGTAAAGATGGCGCTCTAAATCCAGTACTAACAGATGCTCGAATCGCTCCTTTTCTATTTCCTAACAATTGTCTTGCATTTATTTTCCAAGACAAATTACTTCCAAAGTCAGAATAATTTTCAAAACGAACTGCACCTCCAATTAAAAAAGTTTCAGTCGCATCATAATCCGCACCAAGATAAACTCCTACATTAGTTCGATCTTCTTCTAAAGCATTTCCAGGTTGTAATCCAGGGAAAGATTGTGCGCCTCCATCTATATAAGATTCTTCTTGACCAGCAACAACTTCAAAAAATTCTCTTCTTGCCTCTGTACCAAATGAAAGAGTCAACTTATCAAATGCTTTAGATATATCGATATTTCCAAGAATGTTTCCAAACGTATATGCACCAGCGTCAAATTCAGTTGGACTATTAGGAAGTAACGCAGGATTGATTGTATTTCCAATTAAATAATCTACACTATTAGATCCAGACGTTAAACTAATATCTGTATTCCATCCGTTGAAATTATATTTATTTCCAATCGTAAAAGTTACATCATTGATATCTGTTTCGAAGGTAGGTTGGAAACCAACATAAGGTTCTCCAGCAGGAGTTAACAAACCTGCATCATCCGTGATCCAATATGGCGCACGATATAATGCAAATGATTTTCCATCTCGAAAAGTATATCCACCATGAATATAAAACTCTCCATTATTGTTAGAGTACTTTGTTCCAAAATTTGCGAACAAAGAATACTTGTCATACTCAGGTTGACCGACGATCATTCCTAAATCTGGATTTTCTTGAATCCAAGGATTTGTTCCATTTAAAATATCATCATCTCCGAAGATTACTCCAAATAGTCCGTCACCGCCAGGTTCCCCCGCACGATTGGTATAATCTTGATGGTAAAAATTTCCTGTCAAATTTAAAAATCCATTTTTACCAACTTTAAATCCTTTGTTGACAGATGCATCATACATAAATCCATCACCTTCTGTTGTGATACCTGAAGCAAGATTTACACTACCATCTGTTCTATTTTTTAAAACAATATTAATAACTCCTGCAACTGCATCCGAACCATATTGCGCTGCTGCTCCATCTCTCAATACCTCTACTCTTTCGATAGCTGCGGTAGGAATACTTTTCATATCCACTCCTACTTCACCTTTTCCAGGTGTATCATTTACATAAACTAAAGCAGATTGATTTTTTCTTTTTCCATTCACTAAAACCAATGTTCGAGATGGTCCAAGGTTTCTCAACTCTGAAGGATCAAAATGAGCTGTTGCATCAGAAACAGTTTGATTAGAAGAATTGTAAGAAGGTACTCTATAATTAATCATTTGATCAACTGAGGATTGTCCACTTTTTAATAATTCAGCTGCATTGATATTATCAATCGGTACAGGTGATTCTAGAACAGTACGAGACTTTCCTCTATTACCAACCACTACGATTTGATCCAATGCTAAACCTTCACTCATTTCAATATTCAATTCACCTGCTGATTCTACTTTAATTCTTTGTACAGAATATCCTGTATAACTCACAACAATCGTTACAGGTAATGATTCTACATCTATAGAATAATTTCCATCAAAATCGGTGACGTCTCCATTGGTAGTTCCATCAACTATTACAGATGCTCCAATCAATGGATCACCTGTACTTTTTTCTGTAATTTTTCCTCGTATCGTTTCTGCCGTAATATCATTGTTAGCAAAAATTGGGGTGGCAGTTAAGGCAAATACCATTAACGCCAAAATTGGGGTAAAAACATTTTTGAATTTCATACAATTAGATGTTTTGTTTTGATTAATATATGATTAAATAATTGTGCATAGTCAAAGTATAAGCTTAACCATGCCCATTTAAATTAGGAGTGTACATCAATAAAATATTTATAAGTATAGGTGTCAAGTGTAAGATATTCAGGGTGGAGAAAAATTAAATAAAGGTATTTTCCATTATCCAATTTTAATTAAAGATATGAAAAGAAAACCTTATTTATAATAAAATGTAATTTTTAATTTTTTAAGAAAAAAACCTACTTTTTTTTTGAAAAAAAAATTAAAAATTATCTCGAATTTTCTAAATCGAAAATTCGGGATAATTCATACTTAAATAGTTAGACTGAATTAAATGGAACATATCGTACATCTCGAAATATCTTCACAAAAGTTTTCTGTTCCACCACAAGTACAAGCCGTCGAAAATTGAATGGACACTATTAAAAAAATAAAAAGGAGAAGGGTTGATTTTTTCATAACTGATGTTTTTTTTTTTAGATAGACTTTCTGTTTTTAAAATTTGGTTGGGTCGTCTATTCTACAATTGCAAATAGACTTGTTACCCTTTAAAAATGCTTGTATGAAATTTAGGTTTTTTTGATAGTTTTCTTTAAAAAATCATTGAATAGTCCTTCTATTGAATTATTTTTTAAAGGAAAATAACGAAAAAAGATATTTTCAGACTAGTATTTCTTAAAGGGTAACAAGTCTAATGTATTTATTTTCGTTAAGTCAACGTTTAGAATAAATCACTACCTTGATTTTTAAAACTGATAAGAGCTTGGATATAATTATGAATAATTATATCCAAGCTCTTACTTTGCGGAAATAATATAAATATGAAAATAACAAAAACTATCAAAACGCTACTCTTCAATATTTTACTACTCTTCAATTTTACGATAGTACATGCTCAAAATATCATCTATGTTAGCTCACTAGAAAGTGACGGTTATCAACTTTACGAATTAGATTTAAGTGATTGTTCTTTGACTAATGTCACTACCATACAAACACCTGTTTTTGATATTACATTTCATCCCAATGGTAATTTATATGGAATTAATCCAATAGGAGAACTTTATAGAATCAACATCAATACTGGAACTGTTACATTCATTCATACTTTTGGAAATGGTGTGCAAACATTTAATTCTATGACCGCTGATAATGATGGATTAATATATGTGTCTGGTAACTTAGGTGATTTTTACACTTATGATATACCAACTAATGAAGAGATTTTTCGAGGTACTATTAACTTCTCTCCTTCTGGAGATTTTACATTTTATCAAGGGGATTTATATGTTGCAGTTGGTGATGTAGGTGATGCAATTGTTCAAGTAAATATCAATAATCCATCAAGCAGTAATGTTGTTATTAATCAAAATTTAGATGGTGATATTTTTGGAATTGTATCAGATGCATTCGATTGCTCGAATGTAGAAACTTATGCAATGGCTATTAATATCGACAATGAAGAAACGAATATTTATCAAATTGATTTTGAAAATAACAGCTTACAATTTCTTTGTGATATAGGTCTGGAATTTGGAGGCGGTGCGAGTACTTTAGAATTTTTGAGTTCTACTGCGATTTC